>JAEZJD010000057.1 GCA_023436425.1 Bacteroidota bacterium
GCTCCTGCGTCTATAGCTGGCGATCTGCCTTTTTCTAATCTGAAGTCAAAATATCGTTTTGCCGTGTTGATACTATCGAAAAGCGGGTCGCTGTTGACCGGCGTTCCAACAATCTTTGTAGTAGCCGATGATAATGAATTCTTCATTCGCCACAGCACCCCATTGAATGTTACCGTAGGAGTTTGGTTTAGTTTGCTGACAATCACTTCATCATCTGTAAAGCCATTTGCTTCTCCCCAAAAAATACAGTTATTGAAGTTAGCTGTGAGTGGCGCTGAAACCTTGATTCCATTTTGCTCGTAATAATCAAACACGGTAAGCACCGGCTTTTTGTGCGGCAGATATGCAGTGGAAAACGAAGCCACTGTAGCATGAGTGAAATTGTAATTGCCGCCTCCAAATAAGAGAATGTTTTGGCCACAATTACTTACTAATAAATTACGTGCATTGATGCTCGTGTTCAGTGCCCAGATGCCCTGCTCATAGGCGTTATCAATAATCGTCTCGTTCAAAGTCAGCTTCACTCCTGAAGCAGTTTGACCGGCGATGACTATTCCCTGATAAGCATTCTTTATCACCGCATAATTAACTACGCTGTTCTTAGCTGTTTCCGTGAATACAAGTGCCGGATAAGAAGCGGGATAATCTCTATATGGCTGATCTAGCCTGTCGCCAGTGAATGTTACACGTGATGCCGAATCTTTTTCTCCGTTCACTAAAAGTTTGCCCTGCACCACAAGGGGCGCATCAGCATGCAGGTGAATTTTGCAACCTTTATTTATCGTTAACGTTGCACTCGGCAAAATAGTCAATTGCCCGATCAGCACATAAGGCAGATCGTTATTCCATGTCTCATCTGCGCCTATCGTTTTGTTTCGAAAAAAGTGCGCATTCTGCCCATACGCATCCATGTAGACGAGCTTTCTGTTTCCGTTGAAAGTTATTTCCAAGATGTCGTGAACTACAAACGGAAGACTTGATGCATTCGGATTAATTGTTACGGTAACATACACATAAGCGCTGTCGTGTGCAGCAATTTCAATGTCCTGAACTTTGGGTCCGGGTACGCCATCAACATTTATTTTAAAAGGTGAAGACGCTCCGTCGATAAGGCGAACCGAAGAAACTTTAATACCCTGATCATTTTCGTTGATAATTTTTACGAATTGACTTGTAGATCCGGTGGTGGTGAACACGGTATCGAAATGCAGTGTATCCACGCTGGTTGTTATCATAGCCGCAGGGTCAGTGGTGAAGCTTTCTTTTGTGCAGGAGAGAAAAAAGAGTACTGGCATCCCAATCATCACAACCTTCAGCAATAACTTCATAGAGGTTAAAAATACATCAGTGACCTGAAAAACAAAGAGTGGCGACACTTAACCTGACGTCCGGCTGTTTGATCAGCTCCAGTCCGCAAGCCTCTAGCGTAGCGCCTGTTGTCATTACATCATCTACTAACAGAATATGCTTCCCATTTATTGCATCTGGATTCTTTAATTGAAATCTTCCTTCCATGTTTTTCCAGCGCTCAACGCGGCTTTTCTTTGTCTGACTTTCCGTATGTACCGTTCTGATCACAACATCATTGAAAACAGGCTTTTGCATTACTTCGGCAATGCCGTCGCATAAAACTGCCGCCTGATTGTAACCGCGTTTCTTTTCTTTTTTGGAAAACAATGGCAGCGGTACTAATGCATCCACGCGGGAAAAACGATTTGTAGCGGCTAAAGCATATCCCATTTGTTTGCCTAAGTAAACCCCAAGCTCTTTGTTGCCGCGGTACTTAAACCGATGCATGAGATGCTGCATCATTGATTCCTTAGTAAAATAATATTGCGCAGTAGCAGCGGTCACAGGCAGCCTTCCCCAAAAGAGTTTCTCAGCCGGATTGTTCGGGTAGTGCTGGAATTCCGTGGAGGGCAAAGCTGAAAAACATTTCAGGCAAAGCATGCTGTCATCTTCAAGAACATCGGTCCCGCAGCCTTCACAAACATGCGGAAACGCAATGTGGAAGAGAGAATCTTTTATGTCTTTGAAAAGTGACAGAATATGAAATTGAAGACGAGGAATAGTTAAGATTAAAGACGCGGCTTATTTTTCCGTTAGTAATTCATTAATCCTTACAAAATTGTAGCCTTTCCTTTTCAATAGAACAATTAGCTGCTGAAGTTGAAAATAAAACTTATCCGTTCTTTTCGCATCCGTGCCGATGTGCATTAGTAAAATAAAGCCTTTCAACCCTGACGGTTGCCTTTGTTCGTAATCGATGATTGATTTAAAGATAATCTCGGAGCTTCTGTAGTTTTGGTCGACCGGTGTTGTATAGTCTGCATGGCTTAGCGTGCCGGGAGTGTAATTGATTAGTTGCAAACCCATCTCGCTTGTCCACTGTGCAATTGAATCATTGTACCACTCGTACGGCGGCAGAAAAAACTGTGCGGCTGATTTTGTAATGCCGAATTTTTGCATCTCTTGATAATTGTTCTGCAGATCAGTTTTGAATTCTTGCTTGGTAACGAGCAGACTATCTCTCCTTACCCAATCGCAATACAAGAGGTGCTGATCACTATGAGCGCCGAGGTAGTGACCATCTTTAAACAATCGCTGAATTGTTGTGCTAAAGTTCTTATTGCGGTAAAATCTGCCTGTAAAAAAGAAAGATGCTTTTGTTTTTTCTTTCTTTAATATTTCGATAATGAAATTCCGCCCATCAGCAAATTCGTCCCCTGTGAACACAAGCGCAATGTCATTTCCCGCCGCGGAGCTTGTGTCTCCCCGAATAATGGCTCCATGCGACCATGTAAACGTTTCAGCTTTTACTTTTTTTTTAAATTCTGTGAGTTCGACTTGGCGGCGGCAGATGCCTTATGAGGCGTTTGTGGAGATGAAGCATGTTTCGCTGCCAGCAAATATATGAGCGATGCAGTGCCGTCCATGGTAGGTTCGTTGGTGCTATAGTCACCGTAATCATCGTGATAAACAGCCACGTCACTTTGAAACTCCTCATATTCGTCAGGATCCTTCAATTGAATACCAATCAGGCTTTTATAAATGCTGCCGTAAACCGGTCCGTCTACAAGTCCGCCATCGATGGGATAATTTTTCAGATGGGTGAAAGCTGAATGCGGATCAACAGGAGTATCGCCCCACGACGGCAGACCGTACACCATAGATGTGCCCCATGGGTTGCAGCCGAATAGCCAATCAAAATTTGCCTGCTCAAGTTCTTCGAATTGCCTGTCACCTGTGAGCTGCCTATACCAATAACACTGAATGGCAAACGATGTAGTAAGATTGTTGCTACACCAGATGAAAGGAACACCACGATAAAATGCGTTTTGTTTTGCCTTGTTCCAAACGTTTTCAATGCCTTCTTTGTAGTAGTTAATGATAGTGCCTCTTTCCCTGCCCTTCAACTGTTTTGCTAACTCATAATGACCAAGGTTGATGAAGGGATACCATTGATAATGTTTTGCTGTGTCGGCACCAAGCCAGGGCGTTATCTTTTCTCTTTCGGCATAGTCAATGGCAGCAGCGTGCCATTTTTGTTGACCTGTCATATTATGAAGAGAAGCGGCTGCCAGTTCCATATCATCTACCCAGTTGTCCTCTGCATATATGTATGGAGATTTAACCGAAACAGTTTGCGTCACACCGGGCTTGAGCAAAGCATAATCCAATGCTGAAAAAGATTTGTTCATCAACAAAGAAGAATAGTTTGCATTTCGCTTTTCGAAAACTCTTGCTCCCAATGCAAATGCACTCGCAAACTTGGCTGCGGTGGACGACGTTCCGGTGGTGTTGTTCATGAACTTGCCTCTTTGCTGCGGTTCACCATTAATAAAATATACAGGTCGTTCAAAACCACGTCCATAGAATGAATCCTCTTTCGGCATGCGCATGCCCATGTGATCGCGATCGTCAGCTATTTGGTTAAACAGCCAATCCGGTCGGGGATGCATTTTCAACAGCCAATCCAAGCCCCATTTTGCCTCATCCAAAACATCTGCAACGTCGTTTTTCCCGTCCAATCCGTTCGCCAACTTTTCATCCGTAAATACTTTCGAAAAATCGCGGTAAGCTGCCAATAAGTGATACGTTGCGTTGGCGGATGTTGATGAATATTGCAGGTAGTCGCTTGCATCGTGCCAACCACCAACAACATCAACGTGGGTGCTGTCTTTCAATCCTGCTCTCGTTCCGTACAGGGTGTAGCCGTCATGTGTGTGGCAACTGTCTTTAAGGAATGGATTAAAACCTGTGCGCTGTTGCCGCATATAGCGCAGGCAAAAATCTGCAGCGCCTTTGTACACATCCTCCCCGATTGAAAATTCAGGCGACTTGATCTTTCCCACCTGCAAATAATATTTGCCCGGTTTGCTGAACGATGAAAAGTTGAGTCTGTAAGTTTGAGCAAACGGGCCGTAAGAACCAAAGCTTTTGCCTGCACTTGCGTTAAAAGCAATTCTTTTTGTTTCAGCGTTCACCAACTGAAATGTTTTTACCTCCTTATCATCTTTTGAGCACCACACGGCCACCTTAGTACTAGTTGGTTTGTAGCCCAGGAGATTAATTCTTATCCACGAGTTTTGATTCTCCTTTTTTTCAAATCCAAATAATAATAGAACGCAAAAAAAGATAATGGTTACCGGAGGCAATCTCATGTGAGCAATTTACATAAATAGCTGCAGAGAAATGCTGATGGCCCTTCTGAATGGAGGTATCAGTTTTGCAGGAATCTGCAAAGATGTTAGTTGTTCTTCCGCTTTGGCTTCAGGCGACCATTTGGGGATTTGTATCAGGTTCAGCGTTGGTTATAGGCGCTGCTTTGGGCTATCTCACTAAAGTGCAGAAAAAGGTGATTGCATTTGTGATGGCGTTTGGGAGCGGCGTTCTTATATCTGCTCTTGCGTTCGATCTGATGGACGAAGCATTCCACCGCGGTGGATTCAATTCCACGGGAATTGGATTTCTTTCAGGAGCTGTCATTTACACCGCCGCAAATTATTTCATCAATAAAAAAGGTGCTAAACACCGCAAACGTTCCGGCACGCAGCAAACCAGGGAAAGCAGCCATCCCGGAAGCGGACTTGCCATTGCTGTGGGTGCGTTGATTGATGGCGTTCCCGAATCAATTGCGATTGGTGTCAGTATGATTCAAGGAGGTGCTGTGAGCACAGCAGCAGTCATCGCCATCTTTTTATCAAATTTGCCGGAAGGAATGTCCAGTTCAGCAGGCATGAAAAAAGCCGGCCGACCGGCGAAATATATCTTCGGAGTATGGGGCGTAATCGCATTTATTTCTGCAATTGCTTCGCTTTGTGGTTATAGTTTATTTCGCCATGCATCACCTGATGTAATTGCGGCAACAGTGGCCGTGGCGGCAGGTGCTATTCTCGTTATGCTTATTGATACTATGATACCGGAGGCATTTGAGGAAGGCCACGAGTTTGTCGGTCTCATTGCGGTACTTGGCTTTCTCGCTGCCTTCGTTCTTACAAAAATCGAGGCATAAGTTTCGCGGGTATTGCTTTCCACCCTTTCTCTCCTGTGCTTACTTTTGGCAACTTAATTTTTTATATGAAACTGGTGACCTATTTGAAAGAAGAGCATGATCAACTCGCCGTGTTGGTAGATGGATTTGTTTACGATATGGAATATCTGCATCCTGATTTGCCCAATAGCATGAGCATGTTTTTAAATTATTGGGAAGACGCATTTCCAATGGCCAGGGGCGGTGTAATGATGATTGAAGAAGGAAAAATTGCTCAAAACAGAGGCATACCGGTGGAAGATGTCGACTTGATTGCTCCGGTGCCTTATCCAAACTCCTGTCGCGATGCATATGCTTTTCGCCAACACGTGGAAGCGGCAAGACGTAACAGGGGTGTGCCTATGATTCCCGAATTCGATAAATATCCCGTATTCTATTTCACAAATCATCATAGCATTAAAGGTCCGGGGGATGTACGCTGTATGCCCGATCATTTTGAAAAGTTAGACTTTGAGTTAGAAGCGGCAATCGTTATCTGTAAATACGGACGAAACATAAAAGCATCAGAAGCCGATGAATACATTGCAGGTGTGATGATCATGAATGACCTGAGTGCACGCCGACTACAGATGGAAGAAATGATGCTCAACCTTGGACCGGCAAAAGGAAAAGACTTTGCAACTACTACCGGCCCATGGCTGGTTACACTCGATGAATTGCAGGAGTTTGAAGTGCGTGCAAAACCGGGACACACCGGAAAAAGCTGGAACCTGAGCATGGCTTGTTACGTAAATGGTAAACAGGTTAGCGAAGGCAATCTTTCAGACATGGACTGGACTTTTGCAGAAATAATTGAACGTGCGTCGTACGGAGTTGATTTGTACCCCGGCGATATAATCGGCAGTGGCACGGTGGGAACCGGATGTTTTCTCGAACTGAATGGAACAGGGAAACTGCACGATGCCAATTACGAAGAGCAATGGCTGAAAGACGGCGACGAAGTGGAGCTGGAAATTGAAAACCTCGGCACGTTAAGGAATACAATTGTTGCCGACGAAACTCATTGGAGTATCTTGAACAAAACTCCTAATCAGGACTAACAATTATGAATTAAACAAAGAAGAGCCTTCGTTGCCGAAGGCTCTTTTCCAATAGTTGGCTTCCCATTTCTTGTCATCCTCTGAAGCTACCGAACGTTCAGAAATCGTATAGGAAAATCATACTCTTACACGATTCATTTTCCTCACAGAAGCATTGCCTCTGTTCTTTACTTTTCCTAAGAAATTATCTTTCACTTTCAAATTCTTCTCAGCATTTACTTCTGCAGAGCCAACGCCGCTGTTTTCAATATTCATCGTTTGCACAACGAAGCTACCGGCTTGGAACGAGCCGACCCCTGTATTCTTTACAACAGCTTCTGTTGCTTTACCACTCAGCTTCACATTTCCCACACCTTTGTTTTCAAGATCAAGTTTGGCTACGTTCAAATTCAGATCCACATTGCCCACACCGCGGGTATTTAAATCTAGATTGTCAAATGACAGCGATTCTTCTGAAGCGACATTGCCCACAGTGTTAAGATCGAGCGTTTTTAAATTTTTGAACGTTACGTACACCCGCATCTTACCGGCGTTTTTCAGCTGTTTGTTCTTCAACCTTTCCATGTTGATCACGAGCTGATTGCCTTCATTTTTAACTTCGAAGTACTGCTGCAGATTTTCATCAGCTTCAATCTTTACACTTTCTTTATTTCCTTGCGAAAGCTTCAATTCATAAACCCCGCTGGCTTTCAATGATTCAAATGAAGTGACGGGAACATCGCGGGTAACCTGTTTGCCACTGCCCTGTATCGTTTCTTTTTCATTTTGAGCAATTGCAAATAAACCGCAGAACAGCACGAGCGCTGTAACGAAAAGGATCTTTCTCATGTCTTGATTTGTTTTAACGAATGAATTCGTAGAACGAATGTACACTTTCGGATGTTACAATGTTTCTTTGGAAAAGTATGAACGGCTTGATGATGTTGTGAAAGGCTTTCGCAGGTTTTGGTGAAATTTGGCGCATGATTTTGAACCTTCAGGAGCTGAACCCCCGCGAAAAGCAATATTTTCTTCAACACGTTGTCGCACCGAGACCTATTTGTTTTGCGTCAACAATTGACGCCAGCGGAAAGGTGAATCTTAGTCCGTTCAGTTTCTTCAACATGTTTTCATCCAATCCGCCAATTGTGATTTTTGGACCGTCGCGTCGCGTGAGAGACAATACGACCAAACATTCGCTTCAAAATGTTTTGGAAGTTCCCGAAGTGGTAATAAACATCGTGACTTACGACATGGTGCAGCAAACATCGCTTGCCAGCTGTGAATACCCTAAAGGTGTGGATGAATTTGAAAAGGCCGGCTTGACGAAAGAAATAGCAACTGTGGTGCAGCCGCCGATGGTGAAAGAAAGCAAAGCAAAGCTCGAGTGCAAAGTTGTTGAAGTAAAATCCATGGGCGATACTCCCGGAGCAGGACAATTAGTGATTTGCGAAGTGCTGGTGCTGCATCTGAGTGATGATTTGATCACGGCCGACAGAAAATTTGATCAAACAAAAATGGAACATGTAGCCAGGCTTGGCGGAGACTGGTATTGTAAAGTGTCAGCGGAAAATTTGTTTATAGTGCCAAAGCCAAATACTCATTTGGGAATTGGAATTGATTCGCTGCCGCAATCGATTCGCGACAGCAAAATATTGACAGGCAATCATCTCGGGATGCTTGCTAATGTACATGAGTTGCCTGTGGTAGAGCCTTCGTTTGATGACGAACATTTGAAGAACATCGTTCAATATTTTTCCGTCAATCCTGCGGACATGGAAAAAGAAGTACATCAATATGCAGCGAAATTATTAGACCAAAACAAAGTGCAGGAAGCGTGGCAGGTATTGTTAACTGCAGACAATGCCGTTTAGCACAATCACTCTGTGAAATGCAGACCAGCCGCTGATTTTACATTTTCTATGTTATCGCTGATTGTGTAAATACTACCTTCGCCCGCATGGAAAAACGCTTGTTTTTGCTAGATGCATTTGCACTTATTTTCAGAGCTTATTATGCGCTGATCAGAAATCCACGAATAACATCCAAAGGGAAAAACACGAATGCACAATTCGTTTTCACAAACACACTGCTTGAGCTAATCAACAATCAAAAACCTACGCATATGGCGGTGTGTTTCGACACGGCAGCAGCCACCGAAAGGCACACCGACTTTGCAGACTATAAAGCAAACAGGCAGGAAGCACCCGAAGACATTATGGCGGCCATTCCCGACATCAAACGAATTCTTCAAGGCTTCAACATTCCAATAATTGAAAGCGATGGCTACGAAGCAGACGACGTGATCGGCACATTAAGTAAGCAGGCCGAGAAGCTGGACTACAATGTCTTCATGGTGACGCCTGACAAAGATTATGGTCAGCTCGTCTCTGAAAAAGTGAAGATATACAAGCCGGGCTACCAGGGAAGTGATGTGGAGATCATGGGGCCAAAAGAGGTTTGCGACAAATGGTGCATCAAGTCTGTAGACCAGGTGATTGATATTTTAGGCCTCATGGGCGACGCAGTTGACAATATACCCGGAATAATGGGTATAGGGCAAAAAACTGCATGCAAGCTGATAACTGAATATGGTTCTCTGGAAAAAATTTTAGAAGAGGCAGACAACATAAAGGGTGCACTTGGCGAAAAGATCAGGAAAGGAAGGCAAGACGCTATTCTTTCTAAAAAATTAGCCACGATTATCACGTCTGTTCCGGTGGAATTTCATGAAGAAAACTTCCGACTGAAGGAATGGAATAAAGATGCATTGACAGAAGTATTTAATGAGCTGGAATTTAAAGCTATTGCACGCAGGGTGTTTGGAGAAGAAGTTGACGCGGCAAATAAAAAAAATGCAGTTGGTGTGCAGGCGGATCTTTTTGGCAGCGCCACACAAAGCTCCGGACATGTTGCTCCGGAAGTGATCACAGTTGTGCAACCGGCGAATAACATTCATAACACACCGCATGAGTATGAGCTGGTGCAGAGTGAAGCAGAGTTCCAAATGCTACGCGATACACTTGCAACCCACACGGAAATTGCATTCGACACAGAAACAACTGACCTTGATGCCAACTGCTGCGATCTGGTAGGAATTAGTTTTTGTGTGCAGGCACATCATGCGTTTTATGTGCCGGTGCCCTGCGACGATATATCTGAAGCGAAAAGAATTTTGTCGCACTTCAAGCGTGTCTTCGATGATGAAAACAAAACCTGGATTGGTCACAACATCAAGTATGA
The DNA here is from genome assembly GCA_023436425.1 of Bacteroidota bacterium. GTDB lineage: Bacteria > Bacteroidota > Bacteroidia > Chitinophagales > Chitinophagaceae > Flavisolibacter. Next base: position 9,817 of record JAEZJD010000057.1, read on the forward strand.
TCTGCTGGTGCTGAAGTGGTACGATTTTGAAATAAAAGGAAAACTTTTCGACACTATGCTGGCGCACTACCTCATCGAGCCTGATGGCAAAAGCAATATGGATTGGCTAAGTGCAAAACACCTGAATTACGAACCAATTCACATCGAAGAATTACTTGGGAAAAAAGGGAAGAGCCAATTGTGTATGAACGAAATTGAAGTGGAAAAAGTAAAAGATTATGCCGCGGAAGATGCAGACGTTACTTACCAGTTCAAACCCTTGTTTGAACCGCTGCTGGAGCGGTTTGGTGTTCGCAGAGTTTTCGATGAAGTAGAAAATCCGTTGGTGCCTGTACTCACTGATATGGAATATGAAGGCGTGAAGGTTGACATTGATTTTCTGCATGAATATTCAAAAGTGCTCGAGATTGAAGCCAGAGTTCATGAAGAGCGGGTATACGAAGCAGCCGGTGTTCGTTTCAACCTTGCTTCACCGCGGCAGCTTGGCGAAGTGCTCTTTGACAAGTTATGTATTGATCCCAAAGCCAAGAAAACAAAAACAGGACAATATGCAACAGGAGAAGATGTGCTGAAGAAGTTAGCCTATCAACACTCGATTGTTGATGACATCCTTGCATTCCGCGAATACACAAAACTGAAATCAACTTACGTAGATGCATTGCCTCTATTGATCAACAAAAAAACACAACGTGTTCATACCACATTTGGTCAGGCCGTGGCTGTTACAGGAAGACTGGCAAGCAACAATCCAAATCTTCAAAATATTCCCATTCGCACAGACAGAGGACGGGAAATAAGAAAAGCGTTTGTGCCACGCGATGAAAACCATCGCCTAATAAGTGCTGACTATTCACAAATTGAACTGCGCATAGTAGCAGCAATCAGCGGCGACGAAAATATGTGCGAAGCATTTCGTCAGAACAAAGACATTCATACCGCGACTGCTGCACTTGTGTATGGTGTGGAAGAAGAGGCAGTAACAAAAGAAATGCGTTATAAAGCCAAGAGCGTGAACTTTGGAATTATTTATGGACAAGGTGCTTTTGGACTCGCAGAAAATCTCGGCATCAGCCGCAGCGAAGCAAAAACGATAATTGACAATTACAAGCAACAGTTTTCCGGCATCACAAAATATATGGATGACATGATCAATTTTTGTCGTGAGCATGGATACGTGCAAACGGTGATGGGACGCAAACGTTGGCTGCGGGATATTCATTCAAACAATTTCACTGTTCGCGGCTACGCAGAGCGCAAT
>JAEZJD010000112.1 GCA_023436425.1 Bacteroidota bacterium
GAATTATATATGCGTTCAGGTTCGTCCGCTGTAATCGTTAAAACATTTCCTTTGACTGCGATAATTACTTCAGGAACGAAAAAAAAACAGGAGGCAAAGCCAACAGGATCGGCTTTCTCCGGAATGGAAAAAAGAGAGTGATTCAGTTCGTAAGATAAATGGCCAAACAGCCATTTACTTTTCTGAGAAGCTATGTTTTCTGCTTCTCGCAAGGAGGTCGCCGCCTCCGAAACCCCTGCTGCTAAAAGGAGTTCATACTCCTGAGCTGTATGCGAATAGAAATTGGTGTCCAACAAACAAAAAATGTTGAACTGTTTTGTCCAGCTCAACATTTTTGCTTTTATATCCCGCACATCAGCAACAGAAAAAGTACTATGTCGCAGAGTGTAGTCTTATTGTTTTAAAAATCATCGTCTTCGTCTTCATCAACATCATCGTTGAAAAGATCCATATCGCTGAAGTCTTCGTCATCGGCGCCTTTAAAATCCTCGTCGTCATCTTCACCCGCTTTGCCTTTTCCTTTTCGTGATGGTACGTCAAACTCGTCGAAGTCAGGGTCCCAGTCATCTTCTTCAGTTTCTACATCATCATCCGTCTCATCATCATCATCATCTAAATCTTTTTCGTCGTCAGCAGGCGTTGACTTTGGAGAACGACCTTTTGCCATTGCAACCAGGCTATCCATCAAAGTGGCCGGTGCATTAATTTCTTCAGAAAGTGTTACAGCCATAATAATTCCAATTGGTATGTAAAATTTATTTGAAGATTTTAATTAGCCAAATTTTAAAAATTTTTTTATTCCGCTGAAATCTTTATTATCTGATCTCTTCCCGGTCCATTGGAAACATACGCCACATCCGCAGAAAGATTTTTGTTGATAAATGAAATATAAGTTTTCATTGCCTCCGGCAAGCCATCAGCGCTGCGGAGCGATGATGTTTCCATATTCCATCCGCGAAACTGTGTATAATGCGGCTCTATTTTACGATGCGTCATTTGAAACGGTACCATGTCTGTTCGATTTCCGTTTATCGAGTAGGCTGTGCAAACATTCAATTCTTCAAAGGCATCCAACACGTCCGCCTTCGTCATCACCACCTGAGTCACACCATTTAGCATGCAAGCATATTGCAACGCTACAAGATCCATCCATCCGCAGCGGCGTGGTCGCCCGGTCGTTGCGCCAAATTCATTTCCAATCTTTCTTAGCCGTTCACCGGTTTCATTATCAAGTTCGGTTGGAAACGGACCGCTTCCTACTCTCGTGCAATAAGCTTTGCTAACGCCTATTACCTCTTTTACTTTTTGAGGTGCAATACCTAACCCGCTGCATACACCGGCTGAAATAGTGTTGCTGGATGTGACAAACGGGAATGTACCAAAGTCGATATCAAGCATGCTGCCCTGTGCTCCTTCCGCCAACACTTTTTTGCCGTCCGAAATCTTTTGATTGATGTAGTATTCACCGTTCACAATATTCAATGACTTCAGGAACTCTACCGCTTCAAAGAACTCTTCTTCCCATGTGGATATGTCTTCAGAAAAGTTGTAATTATCGAGCAGCCGTTGATGCTTCAACCGAAGTTTGATGTATTGTGTGGTAAAACTTTTATGCAGCAAATCGCCTACCCGTAAACCATTGCGGCCGGTCTTATCCATGTACGCGGGCCCGATCCCCTTTAGCGTTGATCCTATTTTTCCTTCACCCTTTGCTAACTCAGCGGCTTTATCCAATGCACGATGTGTAGGAAGAATTACGTGCGTTCGTTCCGAAATGAAAAGATTTTTTTTCAGATCTATTCCGAATTGAGAAACGGTGTCTGCTTCCCTGCGCAAAACAACGGGATCGAGCACAACTCCATTGCCGATTAAATTAGCAGAACGTTCGTGAAATACACCGGATGGAATCTGATGCAAAACAATTTTTTTGTCGCCTATGTAAAGCGTATGCCCTGCATTTGGCCCACCCTGAAAACGGGCAACAACATCGTAGTTTGAAGCAAAATAATCAACGATTTTTCCTTTGCCTTCGTCGCCCCACTGCAAACCAAGAATAACATCTACCATAATGAGTTTTTAGCCGGAGCAAATGTATAAATGAATAATCACTAATGAATTCATCAACTTTTCACATATCTCCGTCGATTGCCACTCTTTTCCTAATTTTTTTCAGTAATTAGAAGTTGAGTGAGATAGTTACGTTTGATCATATAAAAACCGCATCCGGCGAGTAAACGCGTAGTAATTTAGACCCGACGCATAAAATTTTTATTCAAAATACCAGCCACAATGAAACAATTTTCAGTAATCCTCACCATCTTTTGCATGCAATCTGTCTGCGCTCAAGATTTGAACAAAACTATTCTTGACAGCATTATTCTGCAAAGTGAAAGAACAAACAGCAATGCATTACTGATTTACAAAGACAATAAACAGGTTTACAAAAATTATTTTGGCAATGCTGTACGACCTATTGAAGCAATGTCTGCTTCCAAATCAATTGTGAGTATTGCCGTTGGTCTTCTTATTGATAAAGGACTGATTAAAAGCGTTGATGATCCCGTTCATTCACTTTACCCTGAGTGGAAACAGGGAAATAAAAAGTCCGTCACGATCAGGCATCTTTTAAATCATACTTCTGGAATGCAGAATGTACCGAACGCCGGAGTTGAAATAGAAGTAGCACCGGATGTTATTCAACTGGCATTATGTGCAGAGCTGGAAAGCTTACCAGGAAAAAATTTTTCGTATAACAACAAAGCAAGCAACTTATTGGCAGGGATCGTCAAGAAAGCCTCCGGCATGCCAATGGACAAGTTTTTGAACAAACACTTATTCTCTCATCTCGGGATCAAGCAATTCACTTGGGTCAAAGACAAAGCAGATAATCCTTTAGGCATGTCTGGATTCAATGTTCTACCGGAGGACATGGCAAAAATCGGAATACTCATTCTCAGCAAAGGCAAATGGCAAGGAAAACAAATTTTGAGCGAAGATTGGATTAGGCAAATGTTAGCACCATCTGAACTTGACAGCAATTACGGATTTGAGTGGTGGTTGTTGCATGAGAAACAAGCCATTGTGGTTGACGATGATTTTTTAGCTCCTTTGCAGCAAGTGGATTACGCTGCATTCACTCTGTTACAAAAGCTGAAAGGAAGTTACGAAGATGGAATGAACGAACTCAGGAAAAAGGCTATGTCTGTTTACAGCAGGGACGAATTGACGGCAGTTGCAAAAGTGTTATCAACGGTACCACAAAGCCGGTGGAAAATACAAAACCTGGGAAATGTTATTGGCTACGCGGCAGTGGGTTATTTAGGTCAAAATCTAATTATCATTCCTGAAAAAAATCTTGTAGTGGTACGGATGATCACTGCTGAAAATTTTAAAAAAGTTCCAAATAACACGGAATTCGCACAGTTGAAAAATTTGGTAAGAGAACTATAAATCGATGGAGGCAGAATACGGTAAAGAAAAATCTAAGATCGCAGTTGTAAGCCTTGTAATTCGGTGCAGACACTGTCCAACAGGCTACGCCACTCGCCTTGCTTTTGTTGTCTGAAAATTTTCATTGTTGGATACCACGGGCTCTGATTTGTGTTTCGCATCCATCGCCAATCTGCATTCGCCTGCAGCAAATTCCACACATGAACGCCCAGCGCTCCGGCCAGATGCACGGGCATTGAATCGACAGAAATTACCAGATCCATCGCTTTGACGAGTCTTGCAAAATCATACAACGAGAACTCTCCGGGATGAAGGCCAAAGTTCGGCGACCATCCCGCGGCGGTTGCATTAGCCTGCAGGATCAAAATATCCACTCCTTCAATTTGAAATAAAGGGTGCAGCATATCAAATGGTATATTCCTGTTTTGATCCCAATCACCGGCTTTCCACACGAGTCCAACTAAAAGTTTACTGGCCATTTTATTTACTTGCATCGGAGGTACGTGTATGTATGGAATTTGAGAAGGAATGGTTGTGACTTCGGTTCGAAATACATGCGGCAGCTCCATTATTTCCACATCTAAGTCGTACTCTACTTTGGGTGCACCGTCGTGCAGTGGCAACAGTTGATCAATGCCTGCTACGGTTTGTAACAATGGTATTAAATCGCCCTGTGCCCACAGGATTACCTCTTTTGCAATGGACTTAACCATTGATGCGTAACGCACAAACTGGATTGTGTCGCCCAATCCATGATAGCAGCGAATGAGCACACGCTTCGCTTCTAACGGGTCTCCATTCCAAATGTTCTGAAAATGCCTTGGTAAATGCCAATTCGGCTTTCCCGAACGGGCTATCAGTTCCCGGTCACTGACTTTCCACGCTGCTTCAAAATCTCCGGCACGCATGTACTCCATCCAGGGATTGTGAT
>JAEZJD010000122.1 GCA_023436425.1 Bacteroidota bacterium
GTTCCAACCTAAACAATCATACGAACCATTGAAACAAAAGCGATACACAAAAAAAATTGAAATGATCGATGCCGGAATCAGGCAAATGCCTGGTCTGGCAAGCGGATTTCGATTGCTCAAGTTCAAAACGCTACTAAAGCACGATGAAAACGCCGCAATGGAGTTCATAAGAGAGTGGCGACAAATGGGAAGCCACGCGTTTATGGAATCTGCAGGCGCTTTGATTTGTACCGGTTCCAATTTTAAAAAAGAGACTTATCTATACGGTATTCAGCTGTTGCAAAGCGCAGTAGATGTTCGCGGTTCGGTACCACCGGTGCTGTACAATCTTATTGCTCAGGGATATGCACACACGGGAGACTTTGTAATAGCGGCTGAAATTCAGGAAAAGGCTGTAGCACTGGCCAAGCAGGCACTGAAGAACAGGCAATATCCTGACTGTATTTCTAAAGATGTGCTCAAAGAGTACCAGGAAAAACTCGCAACCTACAAAAAAGGAACAGCGTAGTTAATGAAATATTTCGGCTCCATATTCTTGTTGTTGCTGGCTGCTGCATCGTCTGCCCAAACCAAATTTTCTATTAAAGGAAAAATTCAAAATCAGAATGACGGTATTTTGGTACTAACATACACAGGAGGAGACGGCGAGGTCAAACGAGATACTTCTGCCATTAGCAACGGACAATTCGCTTTTTCAGGAAATATTTCCGAGCCGGTAATGGCAAGTCTAACAGGTCGGGTCACAAGCAGGGGCATGGATGATCCAAACTTCACCAATTTTTTTATTGAGCCCGGTACTATTAACATTAAGTTGAAAGCGGACGACTTCAAGAAGATCGAGGTTAGCGGATCAAAAAGCCAATCTGAGTACGCTGTTTTGTATAAAGCAAAAAGAGCGGTGGAAAACAAATACAAAATACAGCTTGACTCTTTGCGGACAGAAAAAGATCATGAGAAAAATGCAGCCATACGAGAGCGCTTAGCACCATATTTCGCTGAAGGAGATGCAGAAGATTACAAGTTTTTTAGTGCGCACCCTACATCCTATGTCACTGCTTACATGATGCGTTTTCATGTTGGTGACCTCACGGTGGATTCGCTGCAAATGTTTTATAATAGATTCGGCAAGCAGCTGCAACAAAGCAGGTTTGGAAAAGAAGTGTATGAAGAAATTGTGAAGCTTCGTAATGGATCACCCGGCAGTATTGCAACAGATTTCAAATCTGTTGATATCAATGGGAATAAAATAAATCTATCGGATTATCGCGGCAAATATGTACTTCTTGACTTTTGGGCATCGTGGTGTGTGCCTTGCCGCAAGGGCAACCCGCATCTTTTATCCCTTTATGCAAAGTACAAAAACAAAGGCTTCGAGATCATTGGGGTATCGGATGATGATGGCAAACCAGATGCATGGCAGAAAGCAGTCGAGCAAGACGGGATAGGCGTATGGAAGCATGTATTACGGGGCTTGAAGCGTGTTGACGGTCCGCCGTATTTTGATAAGAGTCAGTCAATATCTGATCGCTTCGGCATTCACACACTTCCCACAAAAATTCTCATAAACCCACAGGGATTGATCGTTGGCCGCTTTGGCGGCGGCGGCGAGAGTGATGATGCTATGGATAAGATGCTCGCAGAGATATTCGATAAAACCGTACTTGATTAAACGCCTTTTAGGGAGCCGTGGAAGAAAAAAAATGAAAACATTATGATAAACGGCGCGGCAGTAGTACATCAACGTTTTAAATTCGTCTATTACTGAAGCAATCAAGTCACCTCCAAACACAAATACTTTATATGAAGAATTATTTGCTCGCCGCAGCCCTATTGCCCATTGCGGCTCTGGCACAAGACGGCTTTACTGTCAAAGGACAGATCGGCCATTTAAATGCACCGGCGGTCGTTTATCTCCGTTATAGCAATGACGGCAGTCCCGTTACTGATTCTGCAATTCTATCCAACGGAAAGTTCCGCTTCAGTGGTACGATTGCAAATCCTACAAAAGCAAGCCTCATGGTAAATCATACAGGTTCCGGGCGTGCATCTGATGGACTTCAGTTGTTTCTGGAAAAAGGGACAATAAAAGTTTCGAGCAATGATTCTGCTAAAAATGCTACTGTAAAAAGCAAGTTGAATAAAGAATTACACAAGCTCAATGTTGCGCTCACTCCAGTCAATGAACAATCCATGGCCCTTAATGCTGAATATAATGCAGCTTCGGCAGAGAAGAAAAAGGACAAGGATTTCATGGCTGTTCTTACAAAGCGGTCGGAAGCGATCGGTGAACAGCGCAGGGCACTTCAGAAAAAATTTATTCAGGAAAACCCCAATTCACTTGTGGCGTTAGATGCATTGAACAGCTACGGCGGATATGCTCTGGATGTTGCAGATGTGGAACCCCTGTTTAACTCGCTGTCGCAGAACGTGAGAGCTACAAAAATGGGAATTGATTATGCAGCGAAATTGGAAAAAGCGAAGTTGACGGCAGTAGGTGCTGTTGCTCCTGATTTTACGCAAAACGATGTGAATGGAACTCCTGTAGCGCTGACGTCGTTCAGAGGCAAATATGTTTTGATAGATTTTTGGGCAAGTTGGTGTGGTCCATGCAGGGCAGAAAACCCAAATGTTGTAAAAGCTTACCAAGCGTACAAGGATAAAAACTTCACGGTATTGGGTGTGTCGTTAGATCAGCCTAATGCAAGGGACAAATGGCTGAAAGCAATTGCAGATGATCATCTGGACTGGACTCAGGTTTCAGATCTTCAGTATTGGAAAAATGCTGTTGCTGTGCAGTATGGAATTAACGCTATTCCCCAAAACTTTTTAGTGGCACCAGATGGACGTATCGTTGCAAAAAACATACGCGGCGAGGAGTTGCAAAAAACGTTAGCGACCGTAATAGATAATAACGGAAGACAAACGCTGTAAGGAGTTCTGACTCATGCAATAAATTTTTCTCTCATGTAGCAAATGTTAGTAAGGGGAGTTTCTACTTCCCTTTTTTTTCATCTGTTGTCGACTCCCATCTGTCACAAAACCTTTACATTACATCAATTTGATAGCCGGAAGTGCTGTAACGTTCCTGCGTGTAAATGTCATAATAATATGCGAATGCTTCTCTTCAGTTTAGGATTTATACTCACAATGTCGTCGTCGACAGCCCAGGTAAAAAAAACAAATCAAAAGCAGAAATGGGTAACACTCAGTGGCAAAGTTGCGTTCCTGAACCCACCGGAGGTGATGGGCCGCCTGGGCTACGATTACAATAGAATTGTTGTTGGCAAAACCGAAGGGAGAAAATTTGTACCTGTTGATTCAGTGCGGGTCAGCTCCGATGGTAGTTATAGTATAAAGTTAGATGCCACTGTGCCTTCGTTCTACCAAATTGATTTTGCGAAATGGGATTTTGTTGAAGTGTTTGCTGATGCAGACATGCAAATAAATGTGCGGGGATACGACACTGCCAAGGTAAAAATCAAAAATCCACCGTATGTCTTTATACAAAGCAGTTCTCTAAACAACAAAGTTTTAAACATCCTGAATAATTACGAATACTGGAACTATCAGCAGATGATCTACGATTCGAGGGAAAGCTATTTTGCCGAGCAGAATAAATCCAAAGATTCTGCCTGGATTAAATATTTGAAAGATGAAAAACAACAGGGAATGCTCGCCCAAAACAAAACAGACAAGATGCTCACCGTTCTGTTAAAAAGTTTCGCCGACATCCCGGCTACCGTTCGGTTGGTTGAAAGAATGAATTGGAGAAGGGACACTACTGAAGCAATGAACATTTTAAATGCCGTGGCGAAAAAATATCCCTGGTTGAAAGAGGCCAGGCAGTTAAAGCAAAATATAACAGAGTACATTGTAAGAAGCAAAATGCTCGAGAATGGCAAACCTGCTCCATTATTCGCCTATGCAGATGCCAGCGGAAAAATAGTTGACTTCGCAATGTACAGGGGCAAATATGTGTTAATTGATTTTTGGGCGAGTTGGTGTGGACCGTGCAGGCAGGCTATACCAAAAGTGAAACAGCTATTCACTTTGTACGGAAACAAAGGATTCGACGTCTTAAGCGTTTCGATTGATGAAAATAAGAGTGCGTGGATAAAGGCAATGGAAGATGAAAAAATGCCATGGGCGCAGGTGCTTAGTCCGGATATAAACAGAACAATGAGAGATTTTATGTTTTCCGGTATTCCGACGCTTTATCTCGTGGATCCGAAGGGAAATATAGTTGATAAATACACCGGCTACTCCGAAGATCTGGAGACCCGGCTTCGTCAGATATTTTCCGCGATAAAGACTTCTCTGCCATAATTCGTGAAATTACCGGCTGTGTGTATGGCACCTGTTTTCTTCGTATTTTAGTATTCAACCAATGCTACGTCCACCACAAAACATGAACAACGGGGACATCAAAGAGCAAATATTAATTCGCAGTCTCCGCGACGGTAATGTCAACGCTTTCCGAACGTTATATCAAAGCCATGCGCCTCGTTTAAAATCTTTTTGCAAGCACCTCTCTGTTTCTGGCGATGAAGCCGACGAAATTGTTCAGGAAACATTTATACGAATTTGGCTGCACAGAAAAAACGTAAATGAAAATCTTTTGTTTAGCACGTATATTATGACGATTGCCAAAAGATTAATCTATAATCGCATCAAACAACTTGCACGGCGCGAAAAGTATTTAAAGGAATTGTCAGCAAAACTGCAAACCGAAAACAGCAAACCGACTATCAGCGAAAACGAACTTCAGCGGCTCATTGATAGCGCCATTCAGAAACTGCCACAGAGGTGCAAAATTGTTTTTTTGAATAGCCGAATAGATGGTCTATCCAACAGAGAGATTGCTGAAAAGCTCTCGATATCTACCAGCACTGTAGAAAATCAAATCAATAAAGCACTGAAAATCATCCGCAAGACCCTGGAGCAGGGTGGATATTTGGCTACTGCATCTTAAACGGTGCTTCGCTATCATCTTTTCATCAAATTTTTTTTTGTTGCGCGTAGGTGCCACGGACGTTCCGGTTGTATAACACTTCTGTGGAGAGTCAAAAAGATAAGATGGACAATGAACTGCTGCGCCGTTTTTTTGAGGGCACAGTAACAGAGAAGGAAAAAGAACAAGTGGCAAGCTGGCTTGCAAATTCTGAAAATGCAGATCGTGTAGAAAATTTTCTCGAAACGTATTGGTCAGAGATTAGTACCGAGGAAGAAAGCGTTCCGCTGTTCGATGAAATGTTTAGCAAGGCGCAGCAAAAAGAAACCAGGACCGGCAAGCTGCTCTTGTTGCAAAAAACATCTTTTTGGTTTAAGATGGCAGCTGCTTGTTTACTATTCTTGTTTTTGGGATCTCTCGTTGGATACAATCTTAAAAAGTCTCCGCCTCATGCAAATGGCATTGCAGTGCTGACGGCCCAAACAGGCAAAGGTCAACGTGCTGAGTTAGTGTTGAGCGATGGTTCTTTGGTTTTACTAAAGCCGGAAAGCAAAATCGTATTTCCAAAAGACCTGGAAAGTAATCCTGTATTGTTTTTGGAAGGGGAGGCAGCTTTCGAAATGACTAAAGAAAGAAAGCCACTAGTCATCAAGACGAAAGATCTGGTGACAACCTCGAAGGGTGCGCAAATGGTAATTTCGGCGTTTCCGAAGGATAGTACCGTAACGGTTTCAGTGCAGGAAGGAAAGGCCGAGGTGAGAAGTAATCAGGCAACTATGCCTTTGATGAATCTGCGAATTCCAAAGAAGGACTCGTCGGCGAAAGCAAGTGACACATCAAAAAAAGTTATTCCATTAATTGAATTGAGACCCGCCATCGTCCGGGATAATCAATTGCTGATTTTCAATAAAAAGAGTGGAACTACAGACATTAACGTAGTTGCGGAAGATCACATCAATAATGAAGAATAAGGCGTCAAGAGCATTTAAATAATTCATCAAAAAAAACCAACCATATGCTGTTTATGACATCTCGCCTGGGTCGATTTGGACTGATCTGTCTTTTACTTGTCCCAGTTTTATTTACCGCGTGTAAGAAGAAAGATTTGCGCAGCAATCTTGCAGGGTTTACAAGTTTTAGTATTAAGAATGTGCCGGTTGCTTTTACAATCGATGAAGCACAACAAAAGATTTTTAATCAAGACAGTCTTCCTTTTCAGACGGACGTGTCTGCGCTGATAGCGGAATTTGCACTGGTTCCCAACGCTACGGTACGAATGGGGTCAACCCCTCAACAAACCGGTGTTACGGTAAACAATTTCAATCAGCCGTTGGTATATACCGTGGTGGCCGAGAATGGCAGCAACACAAGAGATTACACTGTAACGGTAAACGTTGCGAAACTCGATCCGAAAGCAGTTGCCTGGCAGCAGGTAGTAGTTGATGCCGGCTTTGGAAACTTTCACAGCTTGAATGGTGCTGCATACAACGGAAAATTGTGGGCTGTCGGTGCTACTCTTGGCTCCTTCAACTCATTCAAATTCGGTACATTTTCTTCGTCCGACGGGGTAACGTGGTCAAAGCTAAAAGCTGTGGACAATCTCGGTGACTCTATTCCTCACGCAGAATCCAGCGCAGTGATAGACTTTAATAACAAGCTATGGTTGCTTGGCGGCCATATTCCCGGCGTGGGTTTCGCATTTGACGATGTGACGAACAAAGTGTGGAGCAGTACAGACGGCATTTCCTGGACTGCGTCAACTCCTGCGAATGCTGCCGACAGATGGAGTAAACGTGAGCGTATCGGTGCTGTTGTATTCAATGGTAAGCTATGGGTGATCGGCGGTAATCCCTATCCTCCGTTTGGCAACACCAATTCACCCGGAGCGCCTATAAAAGATGTCTGGAGTTCTTCCGATGGTACCAGCTGGACGCAGGTGAATGCTGCTCCACCTTTTGTAGCACGTACCAATCCGGCGGTGTTTTTATACAAAAACAAGATTTGGGTAGTGGGCGGAATGGATGCTTCTAAAAATTACTTAAACGATATTTGGAATTCCGCTGACGGCACTACATGGACGCAGGTCAACAGCACAACGCCCTTTCCCGGCAGGTTCGGACATCAGGTAGTAGGAAACAAGAATGACTTGCTTCTCCTCGGAGGTGAAAATGCATCAGGCGTTTTGGGTGATTTGTGGGTTTCTTCTGATGATGGAGTAACGTGGGCGACAGTTCCTGCCGGAGATTCAAGAGCACTGCCTGCCAACTTCCCTGCACGTACACTCTTCAGCATGTTTGTTCAGAATAAAACTGTGTGGATTGTCGGTGGGTTAGGGGCAAAACAGAATAACGCATACACGTTCCGTAATGACGTCTGGAAAGGCACATTAAACTAAGGCTTTGTTCGTCACCATTTAATAGTTATGAGGCAAACGTATTTCCACCTTATGGTGTGTTCAGCATTTGCTGTTCTGGGTTTGTGTATTCCCAGCAAACAAATACAGGCACAGGTGAATGCTGCGAACCGGAAGATAGCCGGCATAGTGAAATCAGCTAAGGATGGTGCTGTAATTCAGGGTGTTTCGGTTTCGGTAAAAGGGAAGCCGGGAGGAACGGTAACCGATCAATTAGGACGGTTTTCGCTTGTAGTTGGAGAAAAGGATACTTTGGTTTTATCGGCAGTAGGTTTCACCAAAATTGAAACCCCATGCGGCACATCAGCGCTACTGTCGCTTAGCTTACCCGAGGATTATGGAAAAATGACGGATATCGTTGTAGTTGGCTATGGCAGTGAGCGCAAACGTAATATTACCGGTTCGATTGTTTCCATTAATGCTGAAGAGCTGATGAAGACACCGGCACTTTCTTTTGACAACGCCATTGCAGGGAAAGCGGCAGGGGTACAAATATTGTCAAGTTCCGGTGTTCCTGGTTCTGCTACGGCCATTACCATTCGCGGCCTGAGTACTTTGAATCCGGACGGTAATAATCCTCTGATCGTTATTGATGGAATGCCGGTGTATGGCTCCGGCAAGGGATTGAATAATAGAACCTTCAGGAATTCAACGACGCCAATGATAGGATTTGGCGGCACCACTGTGAGTGATAACTTAACTCCGAATCAGGAATTTGAAAGCAATCCCCTTGCAGCATTGAACCCGTTTGATATAGAGTCGATTGAAATACTCAAAGATGCTTATGCTACTTCGATCTATGGATCACGCGGGTCTGCCGGCGTCATTCTCATCACCACAAAAAAGGGAAGCAAGGCACGTTCCTCGTTCAATGTTAGTTACGTTACAGGAACTGTTCAACCTATTGGCAAGTATTCCCTTTTAAATGGACAGCAGTACAATGAAGTTTATACAACCTACTACAAGCAACTGGGACAGAATTATGTATTCAATTCGCCTTACAACACGGATTGGGTAAACGAAGTGACGCGGACAGCTTTTTCCCATCAGGCAGACGTATCCATTTCCGGATCAGGAGATAAAACGGAGTATTACGTAGGCGGCTCCTATACAAATCAACCGTCGTATGTTATCAACAGTGATTTCAAGAGATACTCGGGACGGGTTAACCTTACATACAGACCTTCGGCTTTTTTCTCAGGCGGTATTAACATGTCCATGAGTTATATAGATAATACGTCTATGAATGCTCCATTTATTTACCGCAATGCATTGATGAAGGCGCCAAATCTTCCTGTAATGGATGCAAACGGAAATTACGCATACGGAAAAGGATCAAATCCTTTTGGCAATATGGATTTAAATCCTGTCGCCGATGCGCTTTTAAATACCAATCAACTCGAGACGACAGAACAATTAGGAAATGTGTTCTTACAGGCAAAACCATTTTCTTGGCTCACGCTGAGGACAGAAGCAGGAGCTGAATTCAGCAATGGCACAGGATACACAAGGAGAGTGAAAAGACCCAGCGGCTTTGGCGACGATGCAGTTCAATCAAACAGTCAAAACAGGAAAATTGTCATCAATAACACAATTAATTATCTCCGCACGATTAGTGGCGTTCATTATGTAAATGCAGTAGCGGGGCAGAGTTTTGAAAAGTCCATTGAGTCTAATGTGGGTATTGGTGGCTATGGCTTTTTCAGCGATGATATCAAAAGCATTACTGCGGCACAGAGCAGGTATATTTCTTCCGCGTTAAAACAAGCATGGTCATTAGTTTCTTACTTTGGACGGCTTAATTATGAGTGGAACAAACGCTATTTAGCAGGTGTCACTTACCGCATTGATGGTTCATCAAGGTTCAGCAGCAATCAGAGATATGTTGGATTCCCCTCTTTTTCGCTTGGGTGGCGTTTGTCGGAGGAAAGCTTTTTTAAGAATGCGAAATGGATTGATGATCTGAAACTTAGAGGTAGTATTGGATACTCCGGCAACAACAATTCTACTTCATATTACGGAAGTCAGGGTCAATATCGTATCAACAGCAACAACCTAAGCTATGCAGGTGTACCTATTCTTCAAATGCTGCAGCCGGACAATCCCAATCTTCGTTGGGAGCGGACAAAATCACTGGATGTAGGATTAGACGCCACATTACTTAACGGCAAATTTTCGATAACGGCTGATTATTACCAGCGGCGAATTAAGGACATGATCATGACGTCAGCCATTCCGCTTTACCAGGGGTGGGTGGTGCAGCCGCAAAATATCGGCGACATGGCGAATAACGGAGTTGAGTTAAGCATTAATGCGACATGGCTCAGAAAAGCTAACGTTTCGTGGTCGACCAATTTTAATATCGCGAGAAATACAAACAAAATTCTTAAGCTAAACTTTCAGGGAGAGGAAGTTGGTTTGGCAAATGACGCATTCAAATACCTTAAAGAAGGCCAGCCAGCCGGTCAATTTTTCCTATACAATTGGATGGGCGTCGATCCTATGACCGGGGATCCTCTTTGGGACTATGGGAAAGGAACAACATCTGTTGTTCCCCCGTCATCTCTCTTTGCTGTTGTTCCTGATGTGAACGTTTACAGACGTACGTATGGGACAAGCTTACCAGATTTTTTTGGTGGAATGGGCAACGTGCTTTCGTATAAAAATTTGGAGTTGAATGCCTTTGTTTCTTTTTCGGTCGGCAATAAAATGATCAACGGTTCTTCGGCCACTCTACTGACTTACGCCACAGAAGATGCAAATAATTTGAGCACAGATATTTTGAATTATTGGCTTGTGCCGGGGCACGAAACAGACATTCCACGACTGGTGAATCATTCTATCACTGCTTCGCAGGGTTCTTCGGTTTCAAGCATAAGAGATTACACGACCAGCCGAACCAACAGCAGATTTCTGGAGGATGCGTCTTACTTAAGACTTCGTTCACTCTCCCTCAGTTATACACTGGACGCAGCACAGCTGGGGAAGTGGAATATTAACAGCATTCGTCACTTGCAGGTTTTCGTGCGGGGCACCAATCTGTTCACATTGACCAAGTATTCCGGTATAGACCCGGAAGTGAATGCATTCGGTTCATCGGCTATTCGTTCCGGTTATGACGAACTCACAATGCCTCAGAATAAACTGTATCAATTCGGATTCAACATCCAACTATAGGGTATGAGAGAAAAACTATTAATAATTGCCTGTATCTTATTAGCTGCCTGCAACAAGCAACTTGATCTTGCACCAGAAGACACGCTGGTGGAAAAGGACGTGTTCAAGACAGAAGCGGGTGCGGATCAGGCTTTGTCTGAAGCGTATTATAATCTCTCAAAAGCTATCACCGGCGGCATTGCATACTCCTTTGGCGATTTCACCACTGACAATTTGAAAAGGAGCTCTTATTATGAAACGTGGAATAACGCAGACGTCACTCCAGCGGACGATCAGGTGAAGGGTATTTGGCAGGGATATTACAGCGCCATCAATACCGCAAACAACATCATATTCAATATTCCTGGTTACGGAAAATTTGACCAAAGCAAACAAGATCAGTTTATAGCAGAAGCGAAGTTTATACGGGCCTTTGCTTACCTAGATTTACTGAGGTTTTTTGGTGCGGGTGCACTTACCGGTGACATGAATGGGTTAGGGCTGCCGTTACAATTGACTCCCTTTCAAGGATACAACACCGGTGAGGTGATTCCGCGGTCTAGTAACGCGGACGTGTATGCGCAGATTACCAAAGATCTGCGGGAGGCAATACAGTCGTTGCCGGATAACCACTCCAATGATTTGAAGACCCGGTCAAGAGCCACAAAAGGATCGGCCAATGCACTGCTTGCAAGAGCGCTTTTGTATGCGCGGAAATATTCCGAAGCTGCCGAAGCAGCCAAGTTGGTTATTGATAAAACGAGTATCTATTCGCTCACTGCCAATCTGCTTCAACTTTTCCCCTCGAATTCCGGTGGCACCGCACAAACGCTGACTCCTGAATACGTATTTGCTTTTCCGATTAGCCAAATGGTAAGTTCTTCGACGAGTGCCAATAACAATTTGGGTAATGCCTACTTCTACAAGCGGTCGTTTTGGATCAATCCGGACTTTATCAGCAAATTTGAAACCGGCGACACCCGTGTTAGTCAGTTAATGTTCAAAGGAGATACGATTTATAATACTGATAGATTTCAGGACCGTACAACATTTAAGTTCAATAATCCAAACGGAAGAGACAATGTTCCCCTGATACGACTGGCTGAAGTGATGCTAATAAGAGCAGAAGCTTTGGCGAGAACAAACGGAGTGAATAGTGAGTCTGTGCAGATATTAAACGCAATTCGCAGTCGTTCAGTTCCCGGCGCCACTGCGTACACAACTAACAGCTTCAACACAGGGGGAGATCTGCTTAAAAAAATTATGGAACAGAGGAGATTCGAGTTGGCATTCGAAGGTTTTTACAGGTATGACCTCATTCGTGACAATCAGCCGTTACGGGTTCCGGACGTTCCGCAGAATAAAAAGACATTACCTATTCCTCAAATAGAAATTGATATTTCTCACGGGTTAATACAACAAAACCCCGGATACTAAGGAAAATATAAATCAGAAAATAAAATGACATTCAGAATGAAACTAAAGGCGACCCTTTATGCGCTTGCACTCAGCCTCGTGTATACCAATGTCCACGCCCAGGAAGGCGTTAACTTTCGCGACCTGACCTTTGATGAAGCCACCGCTCTTGCAAAAAAGGAGAATAAGATTGTCTTCGTTGACGTACGTGGTCTTAATGCCCCTGCTGCAGTTGAAAAGGTGGAAAAAGAAATCCTGTCAATTGACACGATTTCCAAATTCTTAAATGATAACTGTGTCAGCATCCGGGTATTTATGGGCACTGACGAAGGGAAAAAATTCGCCCCAAAGCTTGCGATGTTGATGTACCCTGTTTATGTGTTTCATGACAGCAAAGGAGATCAACTGGATTTTATTAATGCGGCTGCCATTCTCAAAGATCCTGCAACGCTGATGGCCAAAGCCCGCGCCTCTTTGGCGGAAGCGAAGGTGAAGCGGGAGAACCTCAGAGCCATTCATTTTGCATCGGAAAACTGGTCTGATGCATTGGCAAGAGCAAAAAAAGAAAACAAGCTGATATTTCTTGATTCGTATACCCAGTGGTGCCGTCCATGTATTCTTATGGCAAAAAATGTATTTACGCTCGACAAGGTGGCTGATTTCTATAACAACAATTTCATTAACGTGAGCATGGATATGGAAAAAGGCGATGGACCAGCTGTGGGCAAGAAGTATAAAATCGGGGCATACCCAACTTTTCTCTACATAGATGGGAGCGGGAAGGTGGTTCATAAAAGCTCCGGTTATCAGGAGGCAGAGGAATTTATTAAAGCCGGTGAGAAGGCTGTTGAAAAGAAAGCCAAGGCTGGAAAATAGGTAAGAAAAGATTTAAAACCAGTGAGATGAATCTCTTAAAATATTTCGTACTCTTTTCTATTGTTGTCGGAAGTTATAACCCGTTACCTGCACAGGACGGCATCCAATTTTCACAATCGAATTGGGCGGGCATACTTGCCGAAGCAAAGCAAACAGGTAAGCTCATTTTTATGGATGCGCATACATCGTGGTGCGGTCCGTGCAAGTGGATGCAAAAGAACGTGTTTCCGGATAAAGCGGTAGGGTTTATCTACAACAGAAACTTTATCAATGCCTACATTGATATGGAAAAAGATGAAGGAATCGAATTGCGGAAGAAGTACGATGTTCATTTTTATCCTACACTTCTGTACATCAATGGTGATGGTGAGGTTGTGCACAAAATTGTTGGACAAACTGCATCACCAGACTTTATTCAACATGCACTAGACGCATTGAGTCCCAAAAGAAATCTCAAATATTTTACGGAACAATATGCCCGCAATTCATCAAAGTATGATTTCGTAGATGGATATCTGAAAACATTGAAACAGGCCTATGAAGTCAAGGATGCAAATAAAGTTGCTCTAAATTACCTTCAGCAACAAGATTCAAGTACCTGGTCCAAGAGGGAGAACTGGCTGTTGCTGCAGGAATTCGTCACAGATCCAACTTCCGACATATTTCAATACCTGGTAAATCAACAGCAGAATTTCTCAAAATTGTATGGAGATAGGGCAGTGGAAAATAAAATTTTTCAAACGTATGTTGCGTGGCCCGCGCAATATGTACAGTATCCGGAAAACGCAAAGCCGGTTTTTGATGAAAGTGGGTTCAACAGTTTTTTAGCACAGCTGAAAAGTAGTCCTTATAAAAAAAAGAACGAGATAGAAGCAAGGTCTAAACTTACGGTTGCTTTCGGCATGAAGGACTATGTTTCCTATGCAAAAACCGTTTCAGAGATGCTGAAGGACAGTATCATTCCGACCAATGCGGCAGGCGCCGAATGGCTCTACGGATATGCCGATATCGTTTACAGGTTTTCGAAAGACAAAGCAGCACTTGCACAGGCAACGGAATGGGCAAAGAGGTTTACAGAAGCAAGCGGAATAAATGCTTACAATAAAGCAACGTACCTGGACTTGTATGCAAATCTGCTGGAAGCGACAGGTAAAACGAAACTTGCTGCGCAGGTAAGATCAACCATAGATCAGAAGGTGCTGAAAGAAGCAAAAGAGGGTGCACCTTTTCAGCAAATGCGCATCGTTCCAAAACAATCCTGAATTCAAAATGGAGTTAACAAATTATTTCCATAACGGGATAGTACATTTAAACCTCATTAAGCGTCTTAACAAAAACGTTCACATGCGAAAAGGGTTGTTCATTACTATTGCTGTCATTTTTGGAACTGTGTTGCATGCGCAAGTTCAGGATCCTGTTGATTGGAAGTTTTCTTCGAAAAAGATCAATCCCACTACGTATGAAGTGAGATTAACCGCTAAGCTGGACGACGGATGGCATATTTATTCGCAAACAACAGCAGATGGTGGACCGGTGCCTACTTCCATTTCCTTTGCGAAAAATCCCCTGTTGTCTACTTCCGGTGCAGTCAAAGAAATAGGCAAACTGGAGAAGCACTTCGAACCTTTGTTTGGGGTGGAAGTGAAACAATATTCAGATAAAGTGGAATTTGTTCAAACCGTGACCGTGAAGCCGGGCATCAAAACTTCTGTTGCGGGAACAGTTGAATTTATGACCTGCAATGACCGCGAATGTCTGCCTCCGAAAGCCGTTAAATTTGCGGTGCCGTTGAATTAATCAACTAATAAACTTCTGCAATGGGCCGACTGAAACTGGTATGGCTTGCTATGTGCTGCCTGCTTATGGTATGCACAGGGTTAGCACAGGATAGTTCCAATGTAAAATTTGAATTTAGAAAGGAAAAGCTGTCTGATAATGAGCAACTGTTTGTTGTAACCGCTGCCGTTTCGCCCGGTATAAAACTGTACCCGCTGCAGAAAAAGGAAACAGACCTTTTATATTCTTCGATTCAATTTGACACTTCGGCGAAAAACCTTTTGATAGGACCTGTTTCTGAAACCGGGAAACTGCAGTCTGAAACCGACAGCGCTGTAAATGCACAAGTAAGCTATTTCACCGATTCCGTTGTGTGGCAGCAAAAAGTTCGGGTGGACAGTAATTTAGTTTTAAAAGGCACCATTACTTATTTGTTCAAAAAAGGCGATGAATATCTGCCGGGTGAAAAACAGTTCAAGACAACCTTTACGGCAGCCGAGCCTCTCATCGCAGCATCCACCAACAGCAGTTCAGTTGCCCAACGTTCGCTTTTATGGATCTTCCTAACGGCTTTCGGCGGCGGGCTGCTTGCGTTGCTAACGCCGTGTGTGTATTCGATGATTCCGGTGACGGTTAGCTATTTCACTAAACGCAGTAAGAACAGGGCGCATGGCGTGCGCAATTCACTTTATTATTCATCATCCATTATTATCATATTCACGCTGCTTGGTTTTCTCATCACCTTAATATTTGGTCCGGCTGCGTTGAATAATCTTGCTACAAACTGGATTGCTAATCTTTTCTTTTTTGCTGTTTTCCTTTTGTTCGGTATTTCTTTTTTAGGTGCATTTGAAATTTCACTGCCGTCTTCGTGGGCTACCAGAAGTGACAAGCAGGCCGGTATGCACAACTTCGTGGGTATCTTTTTTATGGCGCTGACACTGGTGCTCGTTTCGTTTTCGTGCACCGGTCCTATTATCGGCAATCTGCTCGTTCTTGCCGCACAGGGCAGTTATTATGGGCCACTCGTGGGCATGTTTGGTTTTTCTCTCGCTCTTGCACTTCCTTTCGCACTGTTTGCATTTTTCCCCAGTTTTCTGAATAAGCTAGGATCGGCAGGCGGGTGGCTAAACTCTGTGAAGGTTACTCTTGGTTTCCTTGAACTGGCACTGGCGCTTAAGTTTCTTTCGAATGCGGATCTTGTTAAGGGCTGGAGGTTTTTGGATCGTGAAATATTTATATCGTTGTGGATTGTGCTTTTTGTGTTGCTGGGTATTTACCTGTTGGGAAAAATAAAATTCCATCATGATGATGAACTTCCAAAGAACGATTACGGGCTTCCTTACTTGAAGATTCCGCGATTGTTTTTTGCTATCGCGGTGTTTGCCTTTGCGGTATACATGGTGCCCGGGTTGTGGGGTGCACCGTTAAAAGGAATCAGTGCCTTTCTGCCACCGATGGGTACACAGGATTACATTGGCGGCTCTACAATCATCAATCCTCCTGCATCCAATTCGTCCGGTTCAGTGGACGGACCTCCGCATCCGGTGAAATATGCTGAAAGGATGAAGATTTATGAACCTGAGGTGGTGAAGAAGTATGGAATGATCACCTACTTTGATTATGATGAGGCGCTGGAAGTTTCAAAAAAATTGAAGAAGCCATTGATGATTGATTTTACCGGGATCAATTGTGTGAACTGCAGAAAAATGGAAGGACAGGTTTGGAGTGATTCGAAGGTGATGCAGCGCCTGAAGGAAGACTTTGTTATTGTATCGCTTTATGTAGACGTGCATAGTATTGACTTACCCGAGGCAGAGCAGTATTACTCTAAAAGCCTGGAAAAGCAGGTGGAAACGTTGGGAGACAGAAATGCAGACCTGCAGGTCACCAGGTTTCAGGCAAACACACAACCTTACTATTTCTTTCTGGATGCAAAAGAGAACCGCTTAGCCCCGGAAGGTTATGGGTATGATCCGTCGGTTAATAAATTTTTACAACTGTTGGATCAGGTGAAAGAAGAATATCAAAAACGGTCTTAATATGGAAACTCTTTTCGCTGCTCCCGCTGCAACAATACAACAGGGTGACTTCGATCCGATGATCAGAAATAAGATCGAACATCTCTGGCACCTTGTGGGGAACACCCCGATGCTGGAGATCACGTACAAGTATAAGCGCAGCGTAAGGAAAGTTTATGTGAAGTGTGAACATTACAACCTTACAGGAAGCATCAAAGACCGGATGGCCTTGTACATTTTACAAAAAGCTTACGAACATAATCTGATCAAGAAGACGGATAAGATTGTTGAAGCAACGAGTGGCAATACGGGCATTGCTTTTAGCGCCATTGGACGAGCACTAGGACACGAGGTGACGATCATTATGCCGGACTGGTTGAGCAAAGAGCGGATTGACATCATCAAAAGTTTGGGTGCTGACGTTATCCTCGTGAGCAAAGAAGAAGGCGGGTTTGTAGGAGCCATAAAAATGAGCGAGTCTATGGCAAAAAACTGCTATGATATTTTTCTTCCAAAGCAGTTTGAAAATTTCTACAATGCCGAGGCTCACGAAAAGACTACAGCAAAAGAAATATGGATGCAACTGCAGTCCATTGATCTGGAGCCACATGCTTTTGTAGCAGGAGTGGGTACCGGCGGAACAATTATGGGTGTTGGGAAATATTTCAAAAGGCGGAATGCTGCAATTAAAATTCATCCGCTGGAGCCTTTGGAATCGCCAACATTATCTACAGGGAAGAAAGTGGGATCGCACAGGATTCAAGGGATATCCGACGAATTTATTCCCTCAATTGTTCACCTGTCTGAATTGGATGAAATAGTGCAGGCATCAGACGGCGACTCGATCATCATTGCACAAAAACTGGCAAAGCAGCTGGGCCTGGCAGTAGGAATTTCGTCGGGAGCCAATATTGTCGGAGCGATTAAGCTCCAAAATATGTGGGGTGATAACGCTGTGGTGGTAACGGTGTTTAGTGACAGCAACAAAAAGTATCTGAGCACAGATCTCATGCATGAAGAGAAAGTACTCGATGGATATTGTTGTTGCGATGTTGAATTTTTAGACTACCGGGCCATAAACCGGATTTGATGCTTTTCGGTTCAACTGTTCGCGCAGTAGTCACAAAATTTTAATTTTACAGCCAATAAATATTTCGGCGAAGAAGCCCTATCTTCGCGGCAGTTCTTTTAGAAAATAACTTATCAAGAAAGGCTGAGGGAATGGCCCGATGAAGCCTTGGCAACCTCTTTCTTCGCAAGAAGGGAAAAGGTGCCAAATCCAGCCACGCAATGCGTGGACAGATAAGTCAGAATAACAGCTACAGATCAATAATTAAAATACTGCAGCTCTTCTGAGTTATCGGGAGAGCTTTTTTTATGCTCTTTCGGTAAGCCTCTTTTGGTAAGTCCTTTTATAATTTAAAAAACCAAAAGAGATGAACACAAGTACAGAAATTATCCACTCCATTCCTGTTGACGAACTTACAGGATCCATTGCGGTTCCCATTTACCAGACTTCCACATTTGTGCAGGAAGCACCCGGTGTAAACAAAGGATTCGATTACGCCAGAACGAATAACCCCACCCGCTCTGTGCTGGAAAAAATGATAGCCCAACTTGAAGGTGGCTGTGTTGGCGTTGCGTTCGCAAGCGGATTGGCTGCTATTGATGCTGTGATAAAGCTGTTGAAGGCAGGGGACGAAGTTCTTGCTGTAGACGACATTTACGGAGGTGCCTTCCGGCTGTACACGCATATATACGAGAAGTTCGGCATCACGGTAAATTATGTGGACACTACGAACATTCAAAACGTTTTTGATGCTGTTACTGAAAGAACAAGGTTGATCTGGATTGAATCGCCAACTAATCCTACGCTGAAGATTTCCGACATTTCTGCCATTGCACAAATAGCAAAGGCGAATAACTGCCTGTTGTGTGTGGACAATACGTTTGCTTCGCCTGCATTGCAGCAGCCTCTCCGTTTAGGTGCGGACGTTGTTATCCATTCGGCTACAAAATATCTCGGCGGACATAGTGATCTCATCGCCGGTCTGGTGGTTACGAAGACAGCGGAGCTCGGGGAAAAAATTAAGTTCATCCAAAATGCAAGCGGCGCGATTCTTTCTCCATTCGACAGCTGGCTAACCATCCGGGGGATAGAGACTTTGAATTTGAGAATAAAGCAGCATTCCATTAATGCGCAGCGTGTAGCTGAATATTTGACCCGGCATCCGGCGGTTGCAAAGGTTTTTTATCCAGGGTTGGCGTCGCATCCAAATCATGACATTGCAAAGAAGCAGGC
>JAEZJD010000129.1 GCA_023436425.1 Bacteroidota bacterium
TGTGTTGTTGTTTTTGTGTGCCATAAAAAAAGCTTTAATGTAATAAGGGTTGCAAAAAAAATGCCTTATGGAAAAGAAAGCTGCACAGAATTACCGAACCATGAACGGAGCGTCGCAACGGATTTCAATCGAGCTTCTTCAGCTGGTTACCAAAAAGATCATTCCTTCTTCAGTGTAGTTTCAAATAATTTAAGCACTCTCTTGTATTCATCTGTCCAACTGCTTGGTTCCACAAAGCCGTGATCTTCCACAGGATAAACAGCCAGCTCCCAGTTTTCTTTATGAAGTTCGATCAACCGTTGCGTAAGACGAACAATGTCCTGAAAATGCACATTCACATCAACCATTCCGTGGCACATCAGCAGGTTTCCCTTCAGTCCTTCGGCATAATAGATTGGCGAACTTTTGCGGTAGGCAATGCTATCGTTGATCGGTTCATTTAAAATGTTTGATGTGTAGCCATGATTATAATGTGCCCAGTCCACAACAGAACGTAGTGCCGCACCGGACTTGAACACATCCGGCGTAGTGAACATGCCCATCAGGGTAATGTAGCCACCATACGAACCGCCGTAAATACCAATGTTTTTTGGGTTCACTCCATACTTCTGCGCCATGTATTTGGCCGCATCTACATGATCGCTCAAATCTTTGCCACCCATAAAGCGATAAATTCCTGTTCGCCAGTCGCGACCGTAACCCGCACTGCCACGGTAGTCAATATCCATAACAACGTAGCCGTTATCTGCCAGAAGGTTGTTGAACATGTACTCACGGAAATAATCGCTCCACCACTTGTGTGCATTCTGCAAATAACCTGCGCCATGTACGAAAATTACTGCCGGCTTGGATGCATGTTGCGTTTTCGGCTGGTACACTCTTGCATACACTTCTGCGCCATCGCTTGCTTTGAATGTAATCAGTTCGGGATCACGCCATGCATAACTTTTAAACTCTTCCGACTGTGCGAGATTAGTGACCTGCTGCAGTTTTCCACCGGGACGGTTTTCCTGCAGGAAAAGCTCCCACGGCTTGTTTGAATAAGAATACAGTATTGCCAAATATTTTTCATCAGGCGAAACGTTCACCTGGTTGGCACCTGTTAATGTAGTGATGCGCACAGGTGTGCCGCCGGTAACAGGAAGCTGGTAAAATTGTTTTTCTCCCGGATGCACAGCATTGGTGGTGATGTAAAAAGTCTTTTTCTCTTTTGAAAGTTGCGCCTGCTGCACTTCGAACTTGCCGGACGTCAGTTGCGTTTTCTGTCCTGTAACGATATTCATTTTGTACAAATGAGAATATCCTGAAGCTTCGCTTTGGTACCAAAACGTGTTATCATCTATCCACAGGTTCCGCAGGTTAAAGCCGAACGCTGTACCGGGACCGCCAATCCATGCTTCATCTCTCTGCCGGTCAAGCAACTTTAAAGTAGCAGTTTCCGGATCAAGAAGCATAAGCCAACGGTCTTTGTTGTCAAGCGACCGAACTTCGACAAGGGCGTTTGTTCCTTTGTCATTCCATATCGGTCCGGTGATGCGCACTTCCCGTGAATTCTTTCGCGCAGCACTATCTCGCCTCCCGTTGATGTGCGCAGTGTCCCGTGCTTCGAGACTTTTCTTGTATTCTTTCAAATAATCCGGTTGATCGTTGATGCCCGGAATTTTATCCGTCTTCACCTGCATCACTGTATCACGCACCCTGTCGAACACGAATAGTTCTGTAGCAGTGGCAGGCGCTCCTACCTTTGTTCGTCCGTTTATGTCGGTAGTAAATCCGCTTTCCGTTACGTAATCAGGTATGATGGTGTTTTTCGCATTTTGCGGCTGCCGTACCAAGAGGTATGTTATAAATCTGCCGCTTGGGGAAATATAGATGTTGAAAACATTGCGATCGCCAAGGTAAATGGTGCGCAGTTCTTTTGGTTTGTTAGCCTTAGTGATGGCTTCTGCTTTTTCCCGCCGTTCTTTTCTTTCACGAAGTATTTCAGACGTTTCCAGCTGATTTTGCTGCAGCCATTTTTCCTGCGCATTTTGTTGCTGTTCACGCTGCACATTACCCTTCTGAAAATTCGTCAGCTGTTCTGTGGTGCCGGAGGCAATATCCCAGGAGAATAAGTTTTGATTTCGCGAATACGCCAGCTTTGTGTCATTCTCAATAAACTTTGGATTTACCTCCGGATCCACTGTTTGCGTCACCCTTGTGGTTTTGTTTGTTCTTGCGTCAAAATAAAAAATGTCTCCGTTCCTGGTAAATGCATAGGCAGAATGGCTTGAGTTGTAGACTGCGTCATCTTCTGCAGGCACCGATTGCCGGAACAGAAAGGAAGCTTTTTTGGGACGCAAATCAGTTGTAGTGATATAGTAGGTAGAGTCGCTGGTTGCCTTTTCGGGATTCCACTGAAAAAAAAGATATTTACTATCTGTACTCCACGTTGGATTTTTCGGAGAGGTACCAATCCATTTTGGATCACGCATGATTTTTTCTACTGTTAACGGTCCAAGCTGTTGAGCCGAAGAAATGGTTACACTGAAAATGAGGCTAATAAAAATGGATTGTTTCATAATGAAAGCAGTTATTCCGAAGATAAGAAGAGTTTCGAGTAGCTTAGTGACCACATTATCAGCATGCACCGCAAAAAATTCATTCGATCTGTTGCTGCCCTTTCCGCAGGTCTTTACCTACCAAAAATGTCAATTGCATGCGCCGCCGATTTTCCTGAAGTACGACCGCCCATTGGTGATAGAAAATTCATTAGCACAGCTGTTGAAGATGCGATTGCCACTGTTTCAAAATACAGCAACAACAAAGAGCTGGCATGGCTGTTCAACAATTGTTTTCCCAATACGCTAGACACCACAGTTGATTTTTCTGTTGTAAATGGCAGACCCGATACATACGTTATCACCGGAGATATTGATGCCATGTGGCTGCGGGACAGCAGCGCACAGGTGTGGCCCTATATTTCTTTTTGTAAACACGACATTCCGCTGCAGCAACTCATTGCTGGCGTCATAAACAGGCAAACGCAAAACATCTTGTACGACCCTTATGCAAATGCTTTTTACAAAGACAGAACAAGAGTGGGTGAATGGAAGGGGGACCTCACTGAGATGAAGCCGGGCATTCACGAACGGAAATGGGAAGTCGACAGCTTGTGTTATCCGGTGCGACTGGCGCACGGATATTGGCAAGCAACCGGCGATACTTCAGTGTTCGACAGCGCCTGGAAGCAGGCTGCAAAGACAATCATTGCTACTTTTCAGGAACAACAGCGCAAGAATAGTAAAGGTCCATACAAGTTTGAGCGACGAACATCCTGGGCAACGGACACAGTGCCACTGGGCGGCTATGGATATCCGGTGAAGCCGAACGGGTTAATTTGTTCCATTTTCCGCCCGAGCGATGATGCCACTATTTTTCCTTTTTTAATACCTTCTAACTTTTTTGCGGCAGTGAGTTTAAATCAGATTGCAGAAATAGCTTCAAAGGTTTATAAAGATGCTGCACTTGCAAATGAAAGTTCAGCACTTGCAAAAGAAGTTGGCACTGCATTGCAGCAAAACGCAACAACTACTCACCCGCAGTTTGGAAGATTGTATGCTTACGAAGTGAATGGTTTCGGAAGCTACGATTTGATGGATGACGCAAACGTGCCAAGCCTGCTTTCTTTGCCTTATCTCAATGCAACAAACGCTTCTGATGCAGTTTACCAAAACACCAGAAAATATGTGCTGAGTTCTTCGAATCCTTTTTTTTACCAAGGCAAAGCTGCCGAAGGAATTGGTGGACCGCATGCAGGTGAAAACATGATTTGGCCACTCAGCATTATTATGCGTGGGCTAACATCTTCAAATGATGAAGAAATTCGAAACTGCATTAAAACCTTAACTAGGACTCATGCCGGAACAGGTTTCATGCACGAAGCATTTCATAACGATGATGCCACAAAGTTTACCCGCAAATGGTTTGCGTGGGCAAACACTCTTTTTGGAGAGTTAGTGTGGGAAACGTTTCTGAGAAAGAAAGCTTTGTTACAAATTTAGATGATCCGACCAGCTTGTGAGAACACAAGCCGGGGCTTTGAAAGGATTCGTTACAAGTTTTATTTTAAAAGCTTTTGTACCCGCTCTTGAAACTCTTGCATCGATACGACTTGGCCACCTTTTGGCATTTTTATGTTTTTAGAATTTACTTTTTTTGTGAACTCAACCGCCTTGTACACCACGGACCCGTCGGCATATTCAAGTTGCAGAATAAGTCCTGGTAAACCTGCAACCTCAGGACCAGTACTGAATGGAATGTCTTTAGCAAACCACGCAATAACATCCTTTGTTTCTGTTTGTTCATACTTCTTCAGTTTTCCATTTTCCATGACTGTTACAGGATATCTGAATGTTCTTTTAGCAATTGCTTTCTCAACAGCAAAGTCGAGAATTTTCTTTGTTTCCCCGGTAAGTTTCCATTTCAATATTGCTATGCTGTCCATTACAACATAATTTCTGCCCCCAAGCTCTCTCTTGGTGAAGGTGAGCCCTGCATTATGGTCATTGTATAAAGAATTGTCTCCAGTACTAGATTTTATGTCGGTAACATTAACAGAAAGTGGGACCACGTTATCACTACTCCCGGCACTTTTTCTAATCTCCGGCAGCGGCTCCCACACAGATCCAGTGCCTGCAAAACTCAATTGAAAGCTTTCAACTTCAGTACTAACGACAGTAGATGTAGGTCCACCATTTATATATTTTGTTGCGGTTGCTGTAGTTGTTTTATCATAGATAACGGTTCCCTGTTTTATCTGAGCATTCGTACTGAAGGTTATAACCTGGATAAAACAAACTAAAAGAAAACAATATTGCATAAAATACATCTGATTAAGTTACAATCTTCTTTTCACAACTTCCACCATTTGATTCTTCCAACTCCGAAAAGTTCCTGCAACAATTTGCTTTCTTGCTTCCTGAACAAGCCACAGGTAAAAAGATAAATTTTGCAGCGATGCTATCGTTAGCCCCAGTATTTCTCCTGCTTTGAACAAATGTCGCACATACGCTTTGCTGTAGTTTTGGCTCACTTCATTTTGCAAACCTTCATCAACGGGAGAAAAATCATGCTCCCATTTTTTATTATCTATGTTGATGATGCCTTTTGTAGTAAAAAGCATGGCATTTCTCCCGTTGCGGGTGGGCATCACGCAGTCAAACATATCGACGCCAAGAGCAATGCACTCGAGTATATTCCACGGGGTGCCTACCCCCATCAAGTAACGAGGCTTGTTTGCGGGAAGATTTTCACAACAGAGTTGGCAAATCTCATACATCACCGGCTCAGGCTCACCGACACTCAACCCGCCAATTGCATTTCCTGTTGCGTTCTTCGAAGAAATGTATTCACAGGATGCCTTGCGCAGATCACGATAAACTGCTCCCTGAACAATAGGAAACAAATTTTGCGAGTAGTTATATTTTTCCGGAGAACCGTTGAATTGACTGAAGCATCTATCCAGCCACCGGTGCGTGAGATTCATTGAGTCAAGTGCATACTTGTATTCACTTTGCGCAGGTGGGCACTCGTCAAAGGCCATGATGATATCAGCTCCGATTTCTCGCTGGATTTCCATCACTTTCTCAGGCGTAAATAAATGTTTGCTTCCATCAATGTGACTTTGAAACTCTACACCATCTTCGGATATCTTTCTCTTTCCTGCAAGAGAAAAAACCTGGAAGCCACCACTGTCGGTAAGTATAGGTTTGTCCCATTGTATAAATTGGTGCAGCCCTCCTGCTTTGGTCAAAGTTTCTGTTCCGGGACGCAGATAAAGGTGGTAGGTATTCCCGAGGATGATCTGCGCCTGAACAATTTCCGTGAGCTGATGTTGCGTCACAGCCTTGACCGAACCAATTGTACCTACCGGCATGAAAATCGGTGTTTCGATGTCCCCGTGATCGGTTGTAATTTTTCCTGCACGTGCAGCCGTTTGCTCATCAGTTTTTATCAAGTCAAATTCCAAAGCAGGCATTTGCCAAAGATAAAGGACGGTCGAGTGATGAGGAGACGAAACAAATAACCTGAAACCCCAAATTTCAAACTCCAAACTCTTTTATCTTCGTCACCATGCTTATGAGCTGGACTTCAGCATTTTTCTATGCTTTTATATTCATTACTGCTGTTCAACTTTTTTACTATCTGTACTTTTTCAGCAGGGTTGCGTTCTACAAGCAAAAACAGAAACATCAGTCCCAGCAGCATCCTGTATCAGTGGTGATTTGCGCACGAGATGAAGATGAAAATATTGCCCGCAATTTGCCCGGAATTCTTGTGCAGGATTATGCCACCACCAATGAAGTCATCGTTGTGAACGACAACTCCGTTGATGATTCGAAGTACATTTTAGCTGAACTTCAAAAAAGATTTAAGAAGCTGCACATCGTAGAATTGGAGCAGGAAGCAAAGATGATTGCAGGAAAAAAATTTCCGTTATCAGTTGGCATCAAAGAAGCGAAGCACGAAATAGTGTTACTTACAGATGCAGACTGTGTGCCTGCATCGGAGCACTGGATGTTTAAAATGCAGGATGCCTTTTCTAATGGAGTGGAAATAGCGCTTGGTTACGGTGCATACCTGAAAACGCCAGGGCTGCTTAACAAACTTATTCGATTTGAAACCTTTCACTCTGCGCTACAGTATTTTGGTTTCGCACTTACGGGAATTCCGTACATGGGTGTGGGGAGAAACCTTGCGTACAAAAAAAATCTTTTCTTCTCCAACAAAGGTTTTTCCTCGATAAATCAGATAGCAAGCGGCGATGATGATTTGTTCGTGAACAAAGTAGCTACCGCGACGAATACGGCTGTTGTACTCGACCCGGATGCATTCACTTTGTCGAAGCCCAAAACGTCTTGGAAAAGTTGGATGAAGCAGAAGTACAGGCACTACACCACTTCAAAATATTACAAGAAGAGCCACAAGTTTTTACTCGGTTTATATTCAGCTTCTTTATTTCTTTATTATCCACTTTTTGCCTGTTCCATGATTTTCTTTGACTGGCGTTGGACGCTTATTCCCTTTGGTGTAAGATTGATTGTACAGGCCATTGTATGGGGCAAAGCAATGAAAAAGTTAAATGAAAACGATTTGTTCCCGCTGTTCCTGTTTTGGGATCTGTGGCTTTTTTTCTATTACTTCATCTTTGCACCAGCTTTGTGGAAGAGACCAGCGAAGCACTGGTGATCTCCCTCAAGACGGCTAAGAACAGCCGATGCTACACTGAACGCCAATGGATATTATACTGAAATATTTTTCTGAGTTTTCAGCTAATCAATTAAAGCAGTTGCAAGCCTTGGCACCATTGTATTATGAGTGGAATGAAAAGATAAACGTCATCTCACGCAAAGACATCGACTACTTTTACGAGCATCACGTGTTGCACTCACTCAGCATCGCTGCCGTGTTTGATTTTCCTGCAGGTGCGGAAATCATTGACATCGGAACCGGCGGTGGTTTTCCAGGTGTGCCGCTTGCAATATTTTTTCCGGACGTACAGTTCCATTTGGTCGACAGTATTGCTAAAAAGTTGAAAGTTATTGAAGCAGTTAAATCCGAACTGGCATTGACCAATATCACTACGCAACACATTCGTGTTGAAGAAATAAAAAACAGAAAGTTCGATTTTGTTGTTAGCCGCGCAGTGGCACCGCTGAAGGAACTTTGGAGGTGGAGCGTACCGTTAGTTAAAAACGAAAAAATAAAAATTAAAAATGCAGAAGGACAGGTTTTGGAACGAGGACTCATTTGTCTCAAAGGCGGCGATTTATCTCAGGAAATTTCTGAAAGTAAATTGAAGCCGAAGATGATTGAGCTAAGCAACTTGTTTCAGGAGGAATTTTTCAAAGAAAAATACTTGCTGTACACCTCACCCTGACCCTCTCCTGAAGTAGGGAATCAATTTAGTCGTTCAACGTGCTTTCCAAACATCCCTTCCGGAACTATCTAAAATGTGGCAGGGTTTTACCACTTCAACTCCAGCTTATTGTTTTTACGGTCAATATCGGCCATCCGTTGCGAAGGATCTATTTCCACAGAAACAATGTCAGTCAGCTTTTTGGTTGTCGATATCTGATAAGTGGGATGCGTCCATTTCCATGGATCGTAAACCTTGCGCGGGGTTTGTCCTTCTTCAGCCGGTTTTTGTCCGAACATCAAATACATTGGCACGTAATGCCATTCGCTGCTGCCATCGCGAAAAGTGATACGTACATCAACAGGCATTGGCATCAATCCAGCATTTTTCAACCGGATATTGGTCGTATTGTTGTCCTGCCACAAACTATCAATGCCGTAATCAATTGTTCGTGTTGAATTCACCCAATATTGTTTGTACCAGTCAAGTTGAATATCACTCACCTTTTCTGCCACTCGAATAAAATCATTTGCATTTGGATGTTTAAATCTCCACTTTCGATAATACTCAAGCATAATTTTATCGCGAACATTGGCACCAACGATATATCCCAATTGCTCCACAAACACGCCGCCCTTTGAATAAGCAGCATTGCTGTAAGCGTAATTAGTGTTGTAGTGGTCAGCATGTGTTGTCATGGGTTCTTCACGTCCGCTTTTTGCAAGCGCCAGGTACCCGGAATAAATTCCTGTATGAAGTGCCGGTGGTGCAGCGGCAATCGAATCACTTCTGTGCAGCGCAGCAGGATTGTTGAGAATCGTTTTTCTACTCACTTGCCGGCGATAATATTCTTCTACTAAATCGGTAGCCCATTCAGTGAAGCCCTCATCCATCCACGGATATTCAGACTCATTTGTTGCGAGCATTCCCTGGTACCAGCTGTGCATCCATTCGTGAAATGCAGTACCAAGACCCGGACCTGAAACCATCGTGCAATTCGGATATTCCATTCCTCCATCGCCACCATGAATGAACGAATATTGCTTGTAAGGATAATCCCCAAATTTTTGCTTAATAAATGGATAAACAATCACCGCTGCATTTGCCACATCTTCCCACTGCTTGCCCCAACCTGCAGCATACTGCGAAAAATCATTGTTGTAGTTACGCTTTTGCGCTGCAGTCATGTTATCGAACACAACACGTGAAGGCTGCGCATTGTACAGCACATGAATAGTTGGACCATTAGGAATCTGACGGGTTATGTGTTTGTATTCAGGATCGGCAGCCCATGCAAAATCGTGCACATTCGGTGCAACGAAGTGCCACGAGAGCTTATCAGAATTAACAGGTGCAGAGGCAGTTTTTGCAGCATAACCAAACCCGATTTGAGCCCCGTTTACCAAATTGCCGCTACCTCCTAATAAATAGTTTTTATCAATTTTAATAGTCACATCGTAATCGCCCCAGACGCCGTAAAACTCACGGGCAATATATGGCGTTGGATGCCATCCTTCATAATCGTATTCAGCAAGTTTGGGATACCATTGCGTCATTGTGTAGCGAACAAGCGTTGACGGATTATCGCGACCGCTGCGGCGAATTTGCAGCGGCACCTGAGCATCCCAGTCCATGTCGAAAGTGACTTTCGATTTTGGAAGAATCGGTTTGTCGAGGTTCACTTCCAGAATGGTTTCGTGCAGTTTTGTCTTTTGAGGACGGCCATTCAATTTTATTGAAGTAACGTTTTGATACCCGATTTCTTCCGGCGCTAAGTTCAAAATCCTATCTTCTACTCGTGGATCCCAATCTGCAATATCATTGCCTTGCCTGTCTTTTCTCAAAACCAATGTTCCTTGTCGGCGGCTGCGCACATCCATCATGCTGTTTGGCTGAAATGCATTCCAATACAGGTGAAAAAAAACTTTATGCAAAGTATCGGGAGAGTTGTTCCAATATTCAATTTGCTGTTTGCCTTTGTACTGATTTGTTTGCACATTCATGTCAATATTCATGGTGTATTTCACACGCTGCTGCCAACGGTCGGGCTGAGAAAAACCGGCAAAAGTGAGAAGAGTCGATACGAAGAAAAACAGAATATACTTCATGGATTGTATTGAGTTGTTGCTAAGATGCAAAAATGAAGATAAACGTGGCACAACAAAAAGAAAAAATGAGTGTACACCTGATAGCCGAATATTGGGAAAAGCGCTGAAGTGAGTGACACAGCAGCAGCTTAATAGCAGCACTAAAGCCTGTATCAAAAAAAACCTCTGCATATGCAGAGGCAAATAGCTTATTGCGGTAATTAGCCTTTCTTCTTTTTTACCTGAAATGCTCTTGAAATGTTGAAGCCGAATTCAATATCGCCTTTCGCCCAATCCGAATCTGTTTGGGTAAGAAAAGCTCTTTCATTCATGCCATGCGCATTGGTGAAGTGCAGTTGAAACACGTGCCCTCCGGTTTCGATGTCAAAGCCAAGCGACAGCGGATTCTTCAATCCTTTTCCTTCATCCTGGTTAACAACATAGAAGTAATCGAAGTTGAAAGAAATGCGCCGCGATAGTTTTATTCTGCCGCCAACACCTGCAGCATAAATGTCATTTGCATCGTTTACATTGTCAGTAAGGTTGCGGTGCAGAACAGTTGGCGACAACTGGAGCGTGAATGCTTCACTGAATTTGCGCCCAATGATTGCCTGTCCGTAATAGCTCAATTTATCAGTGAAATAGTGATCAACTCCGTCCGTCCATTTTGCTGTGCGCAGCATGCCACCGGCAACTGCCACCAGCGATAAAGGAAACGAACCAGGTCCGGTTGATTGCTGTATCAAGCGATACTTTAAGAAGCCGTCAAGCTCTTTGTTAAACGTGCTGCGACCAACTCCGATGGTAAAATTGTTTGTCACCGCATAATCAAGTCCAAGGCGAATATTTGCCGGACCATCCAGTCCGAAGAATTCGTACAAGCCACCATTAATCTTTCCAAAGCGGTGCAAAATTCTAAAGTCCAAAACTCCGGGCCGCAGCGTCTCCATGCTGTGCGACATAATAACCCGTGAAGATTTGAAAGCGTTGTAGACGTATTCTTTTTTTGCAGAATCGCCGCCCAATAGTTTCATCATGTCATCATCCTGCGAAAAAGCGCTCAGCGAGATTGCAGAAAAGAAAAGTATAGCTAAGAATTTGGGCTTCATGAAAAAATCATTTCAATGGTTCCAGTTTGCAATCAACACTAACTTTGATTGTGTTGGAGAGTTTGTCCTTTACTACTGCAGGTATTTTTATGTTGTAGTCTGACAGCAATACATTAAAAGATGAATTGGTATTTATCTTTCCATCATCCACTTTTAGAGTGCCAGTGCTTTCCACGTCTCTCGTTACGCCATGAATTGTCAACTTCCCCTTTACTCTTGCAGTGTAGGTTCCATCCTTCGCATAATTAATATCGGAGTTGTTGACAATAGCTCCTTTGAATTCAGCTTTAGGATATTTATCACTTTCAACATAGTTCTCGTTGAAGTGTTCCTGCATCAAAGCTTTCGGGAATTCAAATCCTTTCATTACCACTGAAAACTGCACTGCGCCTGTTTTGGTGTCGAGAATTGCTGCTGCAGTTTTATTCTTTGCTTCAATGTCTTCCATTGGCGCTTTGGAGTAGAAGTCAATCTTGCCGTTTTTGGTGTAAAACTTATCCTGTGCATTTACTGCGAATGCTGCCAACATAAAAGCCGTCGCTAAAAAAATCCGTGTGGTTTTCATCGTTTTTATAGGTTTTTATTTTGTTTTTGTAGTACGCAAAAATTCATTTTAACATCTGTTCCGAGGAGTTCCTGTGTTTCGTATCCGCTGCACTTGCCTTTAATGCTCACCGTTGTACCTTCTTTCACAGTGGAATAATCCAAAGTGTGCCGTTTGTCCATCGTGCATTGTACGGAAGACATGTCGCCTGCAACGCCGAGAGAAATCACACCGGAGGTATCAACAGACTTTACCTCACCCGAAACAAGAACTGTTTTGTCAATGTACTTTTTGCTCGCCGTCAACGAATCATCTGCAAATTCCTTTATCAGCGAGGCAGCACTCGTAGTCACATCGGCTTTGCTATCGCTCACATCCGCGTTTTCGCGGTTATATTCCGACCAGATATAGTAGCCAACAACTGCTATTGCCAGTACCACAATAATCCAGATGACGTTTTTTCCTTTCATTGACGATCAAATGTATTGTGAATGACGTGTGCCTTTCCCTGTTTTAACTTGCATTTATCTACTGCGGTGTAGATGCATCTATCCAGGCTTTCACTTTATTGATATCGCATTGCGACATTTTATTGCTGCCTTGCGGCATCGGCGTAAATCCTGAAAGATGATTAATTGCTCCCCATAATCTTCCGCTTGCGGCTACAGCCTTTACATCCGCATAAGTTGATAGCAATATGTTGCCACTTGGAACGCTGCCGCTATGGCAACTGACGCAACTATACCTGTTCATCATTTCCGAAATGCCGTTGATGTAAGTAACGTTCGTGGTTTCACAAGTGCCTCCATAGAGTTCATCTGCATGATCGTAATAGCATCCACAAAATGCAAGCGACAAAAACAGCACGAAAATTTTGTTCATAAATATGTCTATCTAAATACGAGTATGATTAGAAAACAGTTGCTTAAGGTTAATTATTAAGTGCGCCTGCGGCAATCCACTTTTCGAATTTGCGAATGTCACAATCCGATAGTTTGCTGCCCTGCGGCATAGGCTGGTAACCGGGTTGATGTTTTATGGCGCCCAACAATTTTCCATCGTTCACCTTGGCCTTCAAACCATCGTAGGTGGAAAAATTATAAATACCCGTTGGCGATGAACCTGCGTGGCATCCACCAGCACAATAATTCTGAACCACCGGACGAATGGACACATTGTAGGTTACATTAGCTGTATCGCAGCTTGCAGATTCGCAGGAATTGTTTTTCGCACCTTGCATTATCCATTTATAAATAGCGTTTTTCTGGTCAGCAGATAAAGCAGGATACGGCGGGGGCGGCATTCGGTCACGTGAATCACTAGTATTGATTTTGTCGTACACGTCGCCACTGGATGGAGAAAACGCTCTGATTTTTCCCGTTGTGATAATGCTGTTGTAGTTCGTCAAAATAATTCCATGCTCCCGCGAGGTTTCGTTGTGACATCCACTCATGGCACAATTGGAGATAAAAATCGGCAACACTTGTTGCTGAAAATAAGCAGTGTCAGGGCTGCACACAGTCGTTGTTGTAGCACCGCCACCACCCAGGTCGGGCTTGAAAAGCGGCTCGTGCCTACAGGAAAACAGGATGATCAATAAAAAAAGAAATGAAATCTTTTTGGCGAAGGGCACAAGATGTGGCATATCCGATAAACGATAAAGAGCCACCTTCATTGTGTAAGCACAAAGTGACATACGAATATGCTATTTGCAGCACCAACAAAGGAACGGAAGCTATCGGAGGAGAAATATGAAGCAAGTCAGGATTTACGTCACCGTAGAGCCGTTCGCAGCAAGCGGATCGGGGTTGACGAGTATCAGTTTGCCATCGGGTTGTTCAGCACTAAGAATCATGCCCTTTGATTCGATGCCGCGCAGCTTTCTCGGAGCAAGATTGGCTACCACTATCACCTGTTTATCGACCAAAGATTCAGGTGCAAAATGTTGCGCAATGCCGGACACAATTGTCCTTTTTTCAAACCCCAAATCGACTTCCAGCTTTAAAAGCTTATCTGCTTTTTGAACCTTTTCTGCAGCGGTAATGGTACCCACGCGCAGATCAAGTTTTGCGAAATCATCGTACTGAATTTCAGCTTTTGATTGGGAGCTTTCAGCATTCAATCGGCTTGTGTTATCCACCCCCTGTTGCGGATTGACCGCTGCAGACTGCACATTGTCGATTGCTGACTGTTGCTTGCTGCTTTCCTGTTCCATTTTTGAATTCTCCAATGTGCTTTTTAATTTTTCCACCTGCTGCTGCACCTCAGCATCTTCAATTTTTCTGAACAATAATTCAGGAGGGCGAAGTGAATATCCCACACTCAACAACTTCATTGAACCTGCGTTTTCCCATTCGAGGATGCGATCAACAACTTTCATGAGGTAGCACATCTTTTTTGCGGTGACCGGCAAAAATGGATTAATGAGCACGGCGAGATTTGCACAAAGCTGCAATGACAGATGAATGCAATTATCAATCAACGCTTGGTTTTCCTCTGTCAAAGGCTGAGTTTTGTAGCTGGAAACTTTTTTCCAAGGTTCTTTTTCCTGCAGGTATTTGTTACCCTTTCTTGCAAGGTCAATTACTTCAAATAAGGCATCGCGAAACTTGTATTCTTCAATGAAGGTTTCAACCTTAATTTTTGATGCTTTTATGTCTTCAATTAGTTGCTTATCGGTTCTATCGGCAATGTCGTTGTGAAACTTCGGCACTTTTCCATTCGCCAGCTTGTGCATCAGCACAAATGTTCGGTTGAAGAAGTTGGCAAAAACAGCAACGAGTTCGCTGTTCACTGCATCCTGAAAACCTTCCCAGGTAAAATCGCTGTCTTTAGTTTCGGGTAAAATGGTGGTGAGGTAGTACCGCAAAGCATCTTCACAACCTGGAAATTGCTCAACAAATTCGTGTACCCAAACCGCCCAATTTCTCGAAGTGGAAATTTTCTGACCTTCTAAATTTAAAAACTCATTGGCAGGAACATTATCGGGCAGCACAAATCCGCCATGCGCTTTTAGCATTGCAGGGAAAATAATACAATGGAAAACAATATTGTCTTTGCCAATAAAATGTACAAGCTTCGTGTCCCTCTCACACCAATATTTTGCCCAGTCATCTGTCAATTCCTTAGTTGCAGAAATGTAACCGATTGGTGCATCAAACCACACGTACAAAACCTTGCCCTCCGCATCGGGCAGTGGCACTTTCACACCCCAGTTGCTGTCCCTCGTCATCGCACGGCTTTGCAAACCCTGATCAAGCCAGCTTTTGCATTGCCCGAAAACATTATTCTTCCAGTCCTTGTGTTCTTGCAAGATC
The DNA here is from genome assembly GCA_023436425.1 of Bacteroidota bacterium. Taxonomy (GTDB): domain Bacteria; phylum Bacteroidota; class Bacteroidia; order Chitinophagales; family Chitinophagaceae; genus Flavisolibacter. The sequence goes on from JAEZJD010000129.1 coordinate 14,958, forward strand.
CAATGCTGAAGCCACTTTTCATAATTCTGCAATGGAAAAAACCAATGTTTCGTTTTCTTTTTCACAGGGATGGCATCGCTCAGTGCACTTCGGGGATTTATCAGTTGTTCCGGGCTGAGCGACGATCCGCATTTTTCACATTGATCTCCGTAAGCACCTTCATTACCACAAACAGGACAAGTACCCACAATGTATCTGTCTGCTAAAAAAGTATTAGCCTTTTCGTCATAGAATTGTTCTGTTTCTTTTTCTTCAAACAAGCCTTCATCATACATTTTCTTAAAGAAAGAAGCCGCTGTTTCGTGATGAATTTCGTTTGACGTGCGGGAATAGATGTCAAATGAAATATTTACATCCTGAAAACTTTTTTTAATAAGCTCATGGTAGCGATCAACAATCGTTTGTGGCGAGAC
>JAEZJD010000185.1 GCA_023436425.1 Bacteroidota bacterium
GACCCTGTGAGGTCACGCTTCCGTTGCGTACCATAGCCCACAACAACAACGGTGTTCAATTCTGTTGCCGCTATACTCATGGTGACATTAATCGTTGATCTTCCATTTACAGGTATTTCCTGCGTGCCCAATCCCACATACGTTACAACAAGTACGGCATTCGACCCGTTTACAGCGATGGCAAAATCACCCTGTGCATTGGTGTTAGTAGCCCGATCGGTTCCTTTAACTGTGATGGACGCCCCTTGGAGTGGCTCGCCGTTTGTGCCGGTTACCTTGCCTCTTACTTGAAGTTCCTGAGCCCAGCCAATTGTTGTTACAAACAGAAGGATGAAAATTCCTGTTGCTTTGATATGCGGAAACAAGCAGGGTTTGTCAACAGGCGGTTTTTTGTTTTGATTCATACAAGCAATGTTTACTATTAAATTATAGAAAATCTAAACGGGTGTTCGTTTGGATAAGGGAAGTGAAGAGAGTTAATTTTCTGAGGGACGGCGTTAAACGATTTTATTCAGAAGCCATGTAACGCAGTAATACGGCAATGTGAGAATGGCTGCCAAACGTCTGGTTTTCGTTTTTCAAAGTTAGACGAATTCGGCCAAGTCGATGCTGCAACGCTCTGAAATTTTTCAATTTCGCTTTGCAGTGAAGTTTATTTATGAACAGCCTTTGTTAACAGCTCCCTCCCTATTTATGTTTAATTTTGCAGCAATTTTAAAATCACATCAAATGAAAAAAGTTTTAATTTTTGCTCTTTCATCTTCTCTTTTTTTTGTGGCATGTAATGGTGGAGATAAGAGTTCAGCCGGAGACAAAAGTTCTGAAGCACCAAAGGAAAATACACAAGCTGAAAGCTCCAATGTTTCTAACGTGATAGAAATAACGGCTAACGACCAATTAAAATTTAGCACGACTGAATTGCATGTAAAAGCCGGTGAAAAGGTGACGCTTACTTTAAGGAACATCGGCACTATGCCTAAAGAATCGATGGGACATAATTTCGTACTGTTGAAAGATGGAACCGACCTGGCTGCATTTGCCAAAGAAGCTATCAGCGCACCGGAACATATACCTGCAAACGATCCGGCAGTTGTCGTTCACACAAAACTCTTGGGACCGGGCGAATCTGACACCATTGAGTTTACTGTTCCTGCGGGAGATTATATATTCATCTGCAGTTTCCCGGGACACTACATGTCTATGATGGGAACTCTTACTGCACAATAATCCTGAAAGTATTCTGGTGTAGCAGTTTCTTTCTCCTCTAATTGTTTTTTCGGTTTTAAACCTGTAATCACTGAATCAGCGGTTGCAGGTTTTTTATTTCTAATATCGAGATCATTTACTTTTCAGCACCTGATACTTTGTAATCAGGGTGCCTTGTTCATTTACTTTATCAAAGTGGATTAATCGCAAACTAATGTCCAGGTTTACATCAGTTGCGAAGTTGCCTCCCGTTCCGAATATTTTCGGCTCAATTGTAAGCCATAATTCATCTATCAATTGTTCTTTCAAGAAAGATGTGGCAACGTGCGGACCGCCAATCACCATCATTTGCTTGTACCCTTCACGTCTTAGCCGATCAGCTAGTTCGACGGGTGGTTCATTCGTAAATTCAAGCTGCCCCGGAACTTCTCTGTTTTTGTAATTGCCGGGATTGCGGGTCATGATTATCAGGCGGTGGTTTTCCTTAGGTGTAAAAGTTTCAGCATTGAAAGTATTGCTGCCCATGACGATGAGCCGCGATTCATCCAACACGTTTTTGTAGTAATCCTGATCTTGATGGGATGACCACGCACTCACGTGTGGCTCACCCCACCTTGTAACTTTTCCATCGAGTGTTGATACGAATATGACTATCGTTTTCATGTTTGATCGTAATGATATCCACTAATGTATTATTTGGGTTCGTAAGTTCCCGGAACAGTGCGAAAGCTAATCGCCAGCCGATTCCAACCGTTTATAGCGATGATTGCCATAGTTAAAGCGACTATTTCTTTTTCGTCAAAATATTTCCTGACTGCGTCGTACAAAGCGTCTGAAACTTCGTTTTCTGAAATTAATGTCAATGCTTCTGTCCACTCAAGTGCAGCCCGTTCGCGGTCACTAAAAAAAGGAGTTTCACGCCACGCACTCAGGGCATACAGACGCTGTTCTGTCTCACCTTGTTTTCGGGCATCTTTAGTGTGCATGTCCAGACAATATGCGCATCTGTTTATTTGTGATGCTCTTGTTTTTATCAGCTCATATAAGCTAGGTTCGATCCCGGATGCGCTTGTAAATTTTTCCAGTTGCAGCATTGTCTGAAATGCTTCGGGGTAAACGTTCGAATAGTTTAATCTTTCCTGCATCGTTTATTGTTTTACTCCTCAGTGTAAAGTTCGTGTAATATAATATTTGTATGTGCCTCAGTTCGTGCAGTCCTTTCGATAGCCTCACGACGAAAAGACTTTCCCAACTTCATATTCGCTGACGAGCGGCTTATTCACCAGTTCGTACGACTCATTAAGTTGACTAGCATTGAGAAATTTTATTCCGTTGTACTTGAGAGTGCCAAACGATTCGTGTACATGTCCGTGTATAACCAAGTTTGGTTTTAGTGCAATCACTTTTTTCAGCAGATCTTTACAGCCAACGTGAGCACCATTTACTACAGAGTCTAAAATACCGTATGCGGGTCCGTGACAAATTAATACATCTGTGTTGTCGGGAATCATGTCCCAATGTCTGGAAATTTCTGCGCCTCTCCTTTTATTGAATGCCCAATTGAAGAACCAGGGAGTCACCGGTGTGCCCCAAAAGTTGATGCCTTCAATTGTAACGCCGTTATCGTTCAGGTAAATAATGCCCGGCGGAAGCAGTTTTTCAATTGCTGATTGCTTCTCTCGTTCAAAGAAAAAATCGTGATTGCCAGCGATAAAAATTTTATGTTCGAAATTTTGCTTTTCAAACCAATGAAGAAAATCTAACACTTCTGACTTTTCACCTTTGTTGCATAAATCGCCAGCGTGTATTAATATGTCCCCCTTCGGCAGTCGTAAACTTCGATGCCTGCAATGTGTGTCGGAAATGGCTACAACAGTCAGCTTCTTTTGCATATTAAAAAAAAGCCGTCCCGTTAACACAGGACAGCTCTATTCACGGTATTAAATGATCAATCTTTTTCTGTCTCCACACTTCTGTCTCTGCTCGAAGATTGATCTCTCGTTTTCTGCTGGGGTTTGGATGGTTTTTCACCGGATTGCGTTCCATGGTTGGATTTTTCACGATTAGCTGAATTCACAAAGGGCTGATTACTTTGATTACCTGCTCCGCGTCCGGCACTGCCGGCTTTATTATTATCTCCTCTGCCTGACATACAATTCGTTTGTAATAATATAATCAGGAATTGTGCCAACTGAAAAACTTCATTACCATTCGCTAACGGTCACCTGAGAATCACCGTTCCCAACTGGTTGGTAATCTCGATTTCCATTTGCTTCAGGTGCTGATGCGTGAGGAATAGATTTTGTTGTTCTTCAGGCGGCGCCTTCTCGAGGTCGGCTTGATTTTGCAGCAGTAGCTTTCTGATTTTTTTAAGCTTTAAATAATTGATCGCCGAGATCACTTCTTCGGAAGTTTTGTCTTCCTCAATCTTAAGGTAGGTCGCTAATTCTTCTTCATTGTCGCTGTGAACTGTTCTCAAAAAACTTTTATAGTCCTGCTCAAATAATTGCTTTTGGTAGCCAATAGAGTTTACGGAGTTTGCTTTCCAACGATGACTTTGTTCATACGGGAACTGCAACAGTGACACAGCAAACGTGCTTATATCATTGTTTTTGTGATAAACAAAAAAGTTTTTATCAATCTTTTCGTGATGCTCAATATGACGCTTGTATTCGTCTATCAATTGCAGCACAACCTTGTTTTCGATCAGATCTTCCTCAGGTAATTCCGATAATACAAACTCAGCAACCATGCGACCATCTCCCCATCTTTTTGTTCCGTATTCTAAAAGAATTCGGGCCACTTCCCGCTCCTGCAGTTCATCGCGAAACAACAGAGAAAATGTATTGTCGTCGTAGTCAGCTGCCTCGGCTTTCTTCGCATTTTCCTCGTGATGCTTTGCTTCTTCAAAAGGCAACTTTTGATCTTTGGCTAATTTGTTCCGGATGAATTTGTTCACCAACGCTGTTAAGCCGGTTTCATCAATTTTCAATAATTGTGAACATTGCCGTATGTAATCCTGTTGCCGTGTGAAATCCTCCGTCTTATCAATTTTTGAAATTGTTTCCGCAATTTGATTTACAACTTCAGATTTCTTCTTTGCGTCGCTGCCTGCATCGGAAAGCAGTGCATTCAGTTGGAATAAGATGAAATCTTTTTTGTTTTCTGCTACAAAATTCTTGAACGCTGTAGCTCCTATTTTTTGAACATAACTGTCCGGATCTTCCTTATCAGGGATTAGCACCAGTTGTACGTTCAGGCTTTCCTCCAGAGCCATGTCTAATCCTCGTAATGCCGCCTTCACTCCTGCAGCATCTCCGTCGTACACGATCGTTAGATTACTGCTGTATTTTTTTATTAGCCGCAATTGATCCACTGTCAGCGACGTGCCACCGCTTGCAACTACGTTCTCCACACCGGCCTGGCTTAGAGAAATTACGTCTGTGTAGCCTTCCACCAACAAACATTCGTCAGCTTTGTCAATTGCGTGGCGGGCGAAATAAGTACCGTACAGAATTTTGCTTTTTACGTACAACTCGTTCTCGGGTGTGTTGATGTACTTTGGAGCTTTGTCGTTTTTTTTAATTAATCGGGCGCCAAACCCGATGATCTTTCCGCTGTTATTGTGAATTGGAAACACAATTCTGTCACGGTAGTTGTCTGCCAACTCCCCCGACCGTTCTGCAACCAAACCGGCTTTCTGCAACAGCTCCTGGTTGTATTGCTTTGCAAGAGCTTCTTTTGTAAACGAATCTCTTTTATCAGGTGCGTAACCAATGCCAAATTTTTTTATAGTTGCTTCTGTAAATCCTCTCTCCTTCAAATAGCTCAATCCGACGCTTTGTCCTTCTTCTGTTTCAAACAATTGGCGCTGATAGAACTGCTGCGCAAACTGATTGATGATATACAAACTTTCTGCAGCCTGTTGTTGTAGTTTTTGTTCCGGCGAACTTTCGGTTTCTTCTACTTCAATGTTATACCTGGCAGCAAACCACTTCAAGGCTTCAACGTAAGAAAGCTTTTCATGCTCCATAATGAAGCTGATGGCATTGCCACTTTTTCCGCAACCGAAACACTTGAAAATTTCTTTCGTTGGTGAAACTGTAAACGATGGTGTTCGTTCGTTGTGAAAAGGACAAAGCCCGAGGTAGTTAGCACCACGCCTTTTCAGCTTCACAAAACCACCAATTACATCGAGAATATCAATGTGAGAAACAATCTGTTGTATTGAGTGTTGAGATATCACGATGAGCAAATATACTGGCTGAGAAGATGATTAAAATAAGGTGCAGCATTGAGAAAAATCTTATTTTTTATTAGATAAAACCAGTTTAAATTTAGACTGCCATCCAACCACGAGGAAAGTGAAATTGAAGAACCATATTAATTCACATTTAAAACTTTCATCCCATGGTGCAGACAGACATCTCACAGCTTACAGCAGAGTGTTCCGATTGGCTTCAAATTTTGCGCGGCTACCGCGAGGAATTTCACCAGTTTGAAAAAGCTTTACAGGACACCTGCAGAAAATCCCTCCCAAAAACAGAACTCCAAAACGTGGAGCACTTTCAAAACCAGTTTGACATTCAGTAAAAAAACATCCACGACGTTAAGCAGAGTATCAAATCTCACGAACGACAGATTAAATCAGCAGACGCAGAGAATCCTAACGAAGAATCTTATGCGCAGCATGAACAACTTCTAAACGAATTTCTAGGGCTGGAAAATACGCTCCAGGACCTTCGAAACGAATTCAAAAATTATATAAACAGAGTCAGTTGTTGATAGCTGACCTCTTTACTACTGCTCTCTTTTAATGATGGTGCATCTGATCGGTGCACCATCTTAAACTTATTTTTATGGCAATAGAATTTGATTCTTCCCACGTAAAAAATATTGTTTTGCTCGGCCATGCAGGCGCGGGCAAAACCACATTAGCGGAATGCATGCTTTTCGAAGCAGGCCTCATTAGTAGACGAGGATCCGTCTACGAAACAAATACTGTGAGCGATTACCACCCGCTTGAACAAGAAAGAGGTAACTCTATTTTCTCCAAACTGCTCCACACAAAGTGGAGAGGATATAAAATAAACATTCTCGACACACCCGGATATGATGATTTTGTTGGGGAAGTTTTATCTGCTCTTAGGGTAGCAGATACCGGAGTAATGCTCATTAACGCGGCGATGGGTGTAGAAGTTGGTACTGACGTTATTTGGGAATACACAGAAAAATTCCGCACGCCAATGATCCTTGCGATTAACAGGCTCGATGATGATCAGGCAGATTTTGACAGAGCTGTGCAACAATCCAAAGACCACTTTGGCAGCAAAGTAACCGTGGTGCAGTATCCGCGACAACAAGGCGCAGGTTTTCACGAAATCATCGACGTCCTCCGAATGACAATGTACAAATTCAAAGACTCCGGAGGTAAGCCTGAAAAGCTACCCATACCCGATGATGAAAAAGAGAAAGCTGACCAATTGCACAGAGAATTGGTGGAAGCCGTTGCCAGCAACGACGAAGCTTTGATGGAGAAATATTTCGATAAGGGAGAGCTTGACGAAGATGAGATAAAGCACGGCATGAAAAAGGCAATGATCAATCACGATATTTTTCCCGTGTTCTGCCTAAGTGCTGCAAGAAATATGGGCAGCGGAAGATTGATGGGTTTCATTGATAACGTTTGTCCGAGCGCTAACGAAATGCCTGCGCAAAAAACTATAAAAGGAGAAGAACTGCCCTGCGACGAAAATGGTCCCGCTTGTATTTTTATCTATAAAACCATTTCTGAACCCCACGTTGGCGAACTTTCATTCTTCAAAGTTTTTTCAGGCACCATCAAGACAGGAATGGAACTCGTGAATGAATCAAATGGAGTGATTGAAAAAATCAACCAGTTGTTTTTGATGGAAGGCAATAAACGCTTGCCTGTCCATGAACTTGTTGCCGGCGACATTGGCGCTACGCTGAAACTGCGAAACACACACGTGAACAATACACTTCACGTAAAAGGAAGAAATTATGAACTGCCGCCCATCGGCTTCCCATCCTCAAACGTTACTGTCGCGATTGAGCCGGTAAATAAAGGAGAAGAAGAAAAGCTGGCGCAGGCGCTGCATCAATTGAGGGAAGAAGATCCCACGCTCGTAGTAGAAGTTTCGCAGGAGCTTAAACAAACACTGATTCACTGCCAGGGTGATATGCACCTTGCGGTGGCAAAGTGGAAGATTGAAAACCTCCACAAAGTGCCTGTAAAATTTACGAAGCCCCGGATTCCATATCGCGAAACAATCAGGAAAATGGCTGAAGCAAACTATCGCCATAAAAAACAATCCGGCGGTGCCGGACAGTTTGGCGAGGTCTATATGCGCATCGAGCCGTGGCACGAAGGAATGCCGGAACCACAGGGACTTAACGTCCGCGGCAGAGAAACGTTTGATCTTGATTGGGGCGGAAAATTGGTCTTTTATAATTGTATAGTTGGAGGTGCTATTGACACTCGTTTCTTGCCATCAATTCTCAAAGGCGTGATGGAAAAGATGCACGAAGGACCGCTCACCGGGTCGTATGTGCGAGATGTTCGTGTATCAGTTTACGACGGCAAAATGCATCCGGTAGATTCAAACGATATTTCTTTTAAGATCGCGGGCATTATGGCGTTCAAACAGGCATTTCAACAGGCAGACCCGCAAGTGCTTGAGCCAATAAATTTGGTAGAAGTGCTTTGTCCCGAAGAATTGACCGGAGCTGTAATGGGCGATCTTCAGAGCCGTAGAGGTCTCGTTGAAGGCATGGACACTGAAGGACATTTTCAAAAGATAATTGCAAAAGTTCCGGTTGCTGAAATGCATGGCTTTTCATCATCGCTTCGTTCCATAACACAAGGCAGAGCGAAGTTCAAGATGAATTTTGACAGTTATCAGCCACTTCCTTTTGATCTCCAAAGAAAAATTACAGAGGAGTATCACAAGTCGGACGCAGAAGCAGTTGCTTAAATATTTGATGTTTTTACGGTAAGCCTGATGAAATTCATCAGGCTTTTTTATGCCGTTCGCCGAAAAACTGAAGAAAAATATTTATGAGTTTGAATATTTAAACTAATAATCTCTATTTTGTTCTCATTACTAATCCATTATTCACTCAATCTTCTACCTATGCATGCCTATTTTCGTAACCACCAATTATACCTCGCGGAAAGGTCTGAATGGCTGGACAGACACGTTATAAAAACGAGCAAAAGGGCGTTAATGAAAATTGAAAGCTGGAAACTGATTGCGCAATCAGGTGATCAGGATAATCAGCTGAAGTTAGTAGAAAAGCTTTTGAACGATTCGTTGCTCACTGCCGTTCCAAATACAACCGTTTTGAATAAGGAAGGTTTTTACCTGTCGAACCTGCAAAACTAAAATGACCGCCGAAGCGATCATTTTGTTTTTAATTTTTATGCTGACACTGTCCTTCGTGCTTTAGGCACCTTGAGCACCACTGCCGTTTCTGTCTCCAACTCCATGCTGTACGTTTCGCCGCACTTCTTAAAGTTGACAGACTGCCACACATGGTCAAGAGAAACTTGCTCAGCACTTTCATAACCAATGCTTTTCAGTTTATTCCAACTGCTTTGCCTGTTCAGGTCGGTGCTGATCTTCGAAGTAACCTTGGGATAAGCAACCCAAAGCGAGGACTCATCTCTTAGCGCTGGAAGAATATCGTCTAAAATACCATTCAACTGATTTTCGCTTACGGCAAATACGAGTGCAAACTCAATTTTCCTTGTTCTGAGCAGAGGAGTTAGATTTTTTGCGAAGGAAATTTTGTTGAATTGTTTTTCGATGGAGGAAGGCAGGCCTTGAATCAGAATGTTTTTTTCGTTTTTCAAATTCAGTTTGTCTAAAATTGATTGTGACATAGGCTGTTAACAAACTATTTTAAAGATCAAAAAATAAGAGAAAGCCGAGATTCTCCAAACAGAGTGCAAAATTATGGATAAATGGCCTATTGTGAGCAGGAAGGGCACAAAAAGGCCCGTTCGATGCGGTGAACAGGCTCATTTTAGTTCTATTTTGGCTTTTATCGCCTTGCCACAGGTCTGTAATACTGCATAGCCTCCGGCAACCACTTCTTAATATCATTTATTCTTTGCTGATCGGATGGGTGGCTGCTTAGGAACGTTGGGGGCTTAGCATTTCCTTTTGCCTGCGCCATTCTTTGCCAGAAAGGAATTGCTTCCTGCGGATTATATCCCGCCATTGCCGCAAAGATTAGTCCGTAATGGTCTGCCTCAGATTCATCTCTCCGGGAAAACGGAAGAATACCAAACACAGTAGAACCGATACCGTAGGCATTCATAAAAATAGATTGCGTTTGCTGCGGCTTTTGGGCAAGCGCCACTGCTAGTGCCGTTCCGCCTAACTGTTGTAGCAGTCCCTGACTCATTCTCGAGTTACCGTGCTCCATCACCGCGTGGGTGATCTCGTGGCCAACCACAATTGCCAGCGCTGCCTCATTCCTGGTGTAAGGCAACAAACCGGTATACACAACTATTTTCCCGCCCGGCATGCACCATGCATTCGCGTCTTTATTTGAAACTAGATTGTACTCCCATTTGTAGCCTGCTAGTTCATTCGAGGCACCTTTGGATCGGAAGTACGACTGAACGGCTGATGTAAGTCGTTGCCCTACTCGTCGCACCATTTCGGCATCGCGATCTGCTGAAGGACTCACCACGCGATTCTGACTAAGAAAACTCCTGTATTGCTGAGAAGCCATAGATTGCAGTTCCGCTTCGGGAACTAAATGAAGCTGCTTTCTTCCAGTAATGCTATTGGTGGAACAAGAGATGAGAAAAGCGGCGGCTACGATTGCTGCAGATATTTTTCGTACCATCTTCTTCTGATTTTTGTTTGGAAATCCAATGATTATACCAAAGACTCTGATGCAAGAAGAAGGTTAGAAATTCAGATTGTTAATTATTGATCGCCCCGCTTGCGACGATCACGCCTCTTAAAAATGGGAGCTTTTGTTTCTACGCCTTTTAACAAACGACCGATGTTTTTTTGATGAGAAAGCAACACAAGCATGGCTACAGTAATGGCGAACACACGGTACAGTCGCTCAGGCTCGTTGAAAATTACCAGAATAAAAATGGGAAAAGCGATGCTGGCAAGTATTGAACTTAGAGATACAAAGCGAGTTAAGTAGAGAACGAGGAGAAAAACGCCAACACAGCAAAGAGCTACATTCGGCTGAATGCCCAATACCATTCCGAAAAGTGTAGCCACACCTTTGCCACCACGAAAATCGGCCCAAACAGGAAATATGTGGCCCAGAACAGCAGCCAAACCTAACCCAAGCTGCATGTTTACCAGATAAACATCATTGACTTGTGCTTCGGGTAAAAAGAATGCGAGTTTAACGGCTACAATGGCTTTCAACATGTCAACAATCATCACGAAAGTGCCCCATTTGGCACCCATCACCCGGTAGCTATTTGTTGCCCCGGCGTTCCCACTTCCGTAATCTCTGATGTCAATGTTAAAGAAGTGTTTACTTACCCACACCGACGTAGGAATACTACCAAGCAAATACGCAACAATAATTAGAAGAGCTTCACTCATAGATATTTGGTTCTTGGGTGCGCAAAAATACTTTAACCGGCTCAAAGAGAAATGCTAAGAAACATGACCTTACTCACTCTTTAGTAACATAGAAAGCCAGCTGTTGCGCTGCATGGAGTTTTCAAGTGTAAATCCCTTCATTGATTGCAGCACTGCGTATTGATCATCGGGCAGAATTCCACTGATTAAAAGCAATCCGTTCGCAACCAATGCGTTTTTTAACTCTGCAGCATATTGAATAAGAACATTTCGATTAATGTTGGCTAAGACTATGTCGAAGGTTTTGTTGGGTATCTGAGAAGAAAGGATTAGTGAAGTTCTTGAACAGTCGTTTCGCTTAAGATTTTCCGTTGCATTTTCAATACTCCAGTTATCTACGTCTATTGCTATAATTTTCGATGCTCCAAGTTTTTCTGCAAGAATTGCCAGAATACCGGTTCCGGTACCGAAGTCGAGTACGTTTTTTCCGGCAAAATTCATCTGCCGCATTTGCTCAATCATCATGTGTGTGGTAGCATGATGACCGGTGCCAAAGCTCATTTTAGGCGTGATAATAATCTCGTGTTCTACTTCGGCGATCGGACGGTGAAAGTCTGCACGAACCGCACAAAAATCCGCCACAATTACCGGCTGAAAATTTTGCTCCCACTCTTCATTCCAATTTTTCTCTTGAATGTATTTTAAGTCATAACTGTATGGCTGAAGGATCTGTTCTACGTCAGCTTGCGAAAAGCCGTTTTTGTCGAACCATGCGATCAACTGATTTTGATGTTGTTCAAAGCCTGACGTTTCATAGTCAGACAATAATGCAATGAGTTCTTCTTGCTGCTGCTCAGTGGCTGCAATAGTAATCTGCACATACATAAAAACAAAAGACGCAAAGTTAGGTCTTTGCGTCTCGTAAAGTCTTACAACGATTTTATTACTCGGGCTTCTGCTCTTGTTGTTCCCGTTGTTCTTCCTGTTGTTGTGGAGCATTTCCGGTGTTGCGCTGCAATTTAGGTCTGTCGGTACGCTCCGGTCGTGGTCCATCGTTGCGACGATCACCGTCTCTTCGGTCATCACGCTGTCCACCTTCTCTCCTATCTTGCATGCCCTCGGGCTTCGGTAGCAACACTTTCCTCGAAAGCTTAAACTTGCCTGTTTTTGGATCTGTTCCCGTTAGCTTCACCTTTACCTTATCTCCTTCATTCAGAACTCCTTCTAGTGTTTCAAGTCGTTTCCAACTCACTTCCGAAATATGCAACAGTCCTTGTTTTCCTGGCAGAAACTCAACGAATGCACCGTACGGTTGAATTGTTTTTACCGTCGCCTCATATTCATCTCCAACGGTTGGTACGGCCACAATTCCCTTTATCCAACTATGTGCTCTGTCAACTTTTTCTTTTTCAGTTCCAAAGATGCTCACCTCACCAAGATCATTTTTCTCTTCGATGTTGATGGTGGTTCCGGTTTCACGTTGAATCTCCTGAATAATCTTTCCTCCAGGCCCGATAACAGCACCGATGAATTCTCTGTCAATGAACATTTTCACCATTCTTGGTGCATGCGACTTCACGTCTGCCCTTGCTTCAGCAATACAGCTATACATTGCATCCAGAATATGAAGACGACCGCGGCGTGCCTGTTGTAACGCATTGCGCATTATCTCCATTGACAGCCCATCAACTTTAATATCCATCTGAATTCCGCAAATGCCTTCTCTCGTTCCAGTCACCTTAAAGTCCATATCGCCGAGGTGATCTTCGTCTCCGAGAATGTCTGTCAACACAGCATATTTCCCTTCTTTGGTTATCAACCCCATGGCAACACCTGCAACATGTTTTGGCAGCGGCACACCCGCATCAAACAACGCAAGCGAGCCAGCGCAAACTGTGGCCATAGATGAAGAACCATTAGATTCTAAAATGTCGCTCACTACACGCACTGTGTATGCGTAATCAGCACCAGGCATCATTTGTCTCAATGAGCGCTGTGCAAGGTTTCCATGGCCGACTTCTCTCCGACCAGGTCCACGCAAAAATTTTACTTCACCGGTTGAAAATGGTGGAAAATTGTAGTGAAGAATAAACTTGGAATATTCGGACTTTGCAGCACTTTCAACTAACAATTCATCGAGCGGGGTGCCCAGTGTAACTGTGGTCAGTGATTGCGTTTCTCCTCTCGTAAAAAGGGCGGAGCCGTGTGGAGTCGGTAATACATCCACTTCCATGCTTAATGGGCGAATGTCCTCAAGCCCTCTTCCATCCAATCTCACCCTGTCGTTCAAAATCATGTCTCTCACCACATTGTACTGCAGGTCGGACAAATATTGTTTCACCGATTTCTTGATATCGTCAGGTAATGATTCCCCTTCCGCAAGATTTGCTTCTTTCGTGAGCGTTTCTATCAAATC
>JAEZJD010000188.1 GCA_023436425.1 Bacteroidota bacterium
CACGTAGTCCACACCTGTGGCTGCATATTCTTCAATGGTATCAAGATTAATCCCGCCGCTCGCCTCAGTTTCGAAAGCTCCTTCAATTATGTTCAAAGCCGCTGTAATTTCTTGTGGTTTGAAATTATCCAACATCAGACGGTGAACTTTTCCTTTACCAACGTTCATCACTGTCTTCACGTCTCGTAAGCTTCTTGTTTCCACCTCAATCTTTAATTCAAGGTGATAGCGCCTGACGTAATCATCCGCCCTGTTTATAGCTTCTTCAATGCCGCCACAATAGTCAATATGGTTGTCCTTCAGCATAATCATATCGAACAAACCAAACCGATGATTAACGCCGCCGCCAATGCGGACTGCTTCTTTTTCCAACAACCGAAAATTGGGTGTCGTTTTGCGTGTGTCAAGCAACTTGGTGTTGTATCCTTTTAGCTTATCGGAATATTGCCGGGTAAGTGTCGCAATTCCGCTCATCCGCTGCATGCAGTTCAGCACCAATCTTTCCAATTGCAAAATGGTGTGAACGAATGTTTCTACTTCAAAAGCAGTTTCTCCTGCACACATGTCTTCTCCATCCTGCTTATAACGAACAAATTTGGTTGCGGGCTTTTTGTATTTAAAAATTTTTTCCGCTACGTCGACTCCTGCGAGAATGCCGTCTTGTTTGATTTTAAGTACCGCCTTCCCATTTACATCCGCCGGAATACAGCAGAGTGTGGAATGATCTCCATTGCTCAAATCTTCCTGCAACGCTGCGTCAATAAGCTTGTGTAAACGTTGATCAAAATCAGAAATCACCATAATTGCCCGAATTTATATCGTTTACTGAAACATCTACCCAAATGGTAACATACATCATCTTTTATTTGACCTTCATTTCAATAGCTTTGCGGCCCTTATGGATCCAAAGAGAAAGGTTATTTTAATAATCATGGATGGCTGGGGTCTCGGCAAAGTAAAGTCGGCAGATGCCATCCAACATGCAAACACTCCGTTCGTTTCTTCGCTCTACACACAATAACCTAATACTACTCTTGTCACCTGCGGAGAAGCAGTCGGGTTGCCTGAGGGACAGATGGGAAATTCAGAAGTAGGTCACCTAAATCTTGGGGCAGGAAAAATTGTTTATCAGGAACTACAACGTATTAACGTTGCTATTCGCGATGGCGAGTTTCAAAAAAAGAAAGCGCTGCTCGACGCAATAAACTATTGCAAACAAAACAATAAACCGCTTCATTTGTTAGGATTGGTGAGCAATGGCGGCGTGCATTCTCACATTAATCATCTCAAAGCGTTGCTCGACGTGTGCAGTGAACAGAAGTTGACAAACGTTTTTGTTCATGCGTTTACCGACGGCAGAGATACCGATCCGAAAAGTGGTCTTGCTTTCATTACAGAACTGCAGCAACACATTGATAAGACCGTGGGAAAAATTGCCACCGTCAGCGGCAGATATTATGCAATGGATAGAGATAATCGCTGGGAAAGAGTTCGTATTGCATACGACGCTTTGGTAAATGGCGTTGGAGCAACAGCAACGTCTGCACAGCAGGCAATTGAGCAATCATACGACAGTGGCGTTACCGACGAATTCATTAAGCCAACGGTGATCTTGGACGATCACAACAATCCTGTAGCCACGATTTCAGACCGTGATGCGGCGCTTTGCTTCAACTTCAGAACTGATCGTTGCAGGGAGATAACAAAAGTGCTGACGCAAATGTCTTTTCCTCAATTCGGAATGGAGCCGTTGCAACTGCACTATACCACCATGACTGAATACGATGCCACATTTAAAAACGTACACATTGAATTTGAAACCGATAATCTGAACAACACTTTGGGCGAAGTGATGGAGAAGAATGGGTTGAAACAAATAAGAATCGCGGAAACGGAAAAGTACCCACACGTGACATTTTTCTTTAGTGGTGGCAGAGAAAAACCGTTTGAAGGAGAGAGCCGGATTATGATTCCTTCACCAAAAGTAGCTACCTACGATCTGCAACCGGAAATGAGTGCATATCAGGTGACTGCTGCCATCATTCCCGAAATTGAAAAGAAAGAAGCCAGTTTCATTTGTCTCAATTTTGCAAACGCCGACATGGTGGGTCACACAGGCGTGTGGCAAGCTGCAATTAAAGCAGTTGAAACTGTAGACGAATGCGTTAGCAAAGTCGTTACCGCTGCTTTAGACAATGATTATACTGTTTTCCTGACGGCAGATCACGGCAATTCCGATTATATGATAAACGAAGACGGAACTCCTAACACAGCGCATACTTTAAATCTCGTTCCGTTTTTTATTATCGACAATGAATGGCGGGGAAAAATTAACCCTGGAAAGCTTGGCGACATTGCGCCGACTATATTAAAAATGATGCAGCTGCCTGCCCCAGCGGAGATGACAGGCGATGTTCTCATCAGCTGATAACCCCTCTGATTTTTTTACATACTTCAGACAGAGGTGCAGCATTTGAACAGAAAAATTGTCTAATTTACAGGCAACCAACGTGAGTTTAATGACTGAAGAAGCATTATTACAAGGTTGTTTACAAAACAATGCTGCAGCTCAACGGACACTATACGAAAAGTTTAGCTCCAAGATGCTCGCAGTGTGTTACCGCTATGCGCAAAACCGCGAGGACGCTGAAGACATGTTGCAGGAGGGATTCATTAAGGTTTTCTCCCAAATACATACGTTTCAGAACCGCGGCGCACTGGAAGGATGGATCCGGAGGATCACCGTACACACTTGTATCAATGTATTAAAAAAGAATAAGCGTTTCAATGAGAGTGTTGATATCATTCACGCAAACACAATGCAAATTAAGGAAGACACAATTCCTTCAATTATGCAGGCAAAAGAAGTGGTCGAATGCATCAGGCTTTTGCCTGTAGGATACAGAACAGTGCTGAACCTGTACGCTATTGAAGGATTTAGTCACAAGGAAATAGCGGCGATGCTTGATATAGAAGAAAGTACAAGTAGAAGTCAATACACAAGAGCAAAGGCGATGCTTGAAGAAATATTAATCAGAAAAAATATCATACACCCCAAGGAAAAACGATTACTTATTGCAGGAAAATAATCCAAACCCAAACCTTGCTGATTATGGAGAGAGATTCTTTCAATGAAAACCTTGAGCAGTTCCTTCGGGAAAGTGCCAATAACTTGCGGATGCGAGCTTCAGACAGAGTCTGGACGCAGTTGTCCAGAGAGTTGTTGAAACGCAGAAGAAGGATCAACTACTCATTAGCTGCTTTTCTGGTACTTACATTTGGCTTGGGCTACTACTTTATCAGCGATGGTGGCAAGCCGCTACCAACGGCCGACCTAACGCCATTGCCGAAAACGGAAATTAGGGAAGCTCCTAAGGCGCTGCCTGTAAATCCTTCAACACCTGAAATCACTGCTGTATTATCTCCGCGCCAATCGAATCGGAAAGTTCAGACTGAGAACTTACCATTGGAAACGATTGCGAAAGCAGAACCATTCACTACCGTCGAAAACAACATTGCATCTGAAAATGCTTCAGTTGACTTTTCGGAAGAAATAACGACGGTGGCTCAAACCAGCGTTTTGCAAGCTGGTGAACCTGCCGCGGAAAAATCTGACGACGCTTCAGAAATAATTTCAGCCACACAACCGTCGAAAACGGATGTCGGTCAAACAGCTTTTGTAAATTCAGCAACAGAAACCGCATTCAGTGCTAAAAGTCGCAAATTATCATGGCAGTTGTCACTGACACCCACAATCAGTTATCGAAAATTGGGTGAAAACAAATCGTACTTACGCAGCACGCCATCATTCGCGGCACCTGCTAACGTTGCCGCACTGTACAATGTAAACAATGCTGTGACCCACAAACCCGACTTGGGTTTTGAATTAGGTGTGCAGGCAAAATATAAATTAGCTAAATCCTTGAAGGCTACCGGAGGCTTACAGTTTAATGTGAATAGATACGATATTAAAGCCTTTGATGCGCCGTATGCGATGGCAACCATTCAGTTGAATACAAGTTCGGGCATCTCTGCCGTAAGAGCCGTAACGCCTTACAGCAATACGGCGGGTTACAATTCGAATTGGTTGCAGAATTTCTACTTTCAAATGTCCGCTCCGCTGGGCCTGGAATTTAGTGTGGCGGGTAATGACAAGATGCAGTTCGGTTTTGCCGGTACTGTGCAGCCGAGTTATTTACTTGGCGATCGTGCTTATTTGATCACGTCAGATTATAAGAACTATGCCGAGGTGCCATGGCTTGTGCGCCGGTGGAATGCAAACACCAGCTTGCAAACTTTTGTCAATTATTCTACAGGTAAACTGAAATGGCAGATTGGACCACAGGTTCGCTATCAATTACTTTCCAGTTTCATAAGCAAATACCCTGTCAAAGAAAATCTTTTTGACTTCGGTATGAAGGTCGGCGTGAACTTAAACAAAGACTAAA
Organism: Bacteroidota bacterium; assembly: GCA_023436425.1. Classification (GTDB taxonomy): domain Bacteria; phylum Bacteroidota; class Bacteroidia; order Chitinophagales; family Chitinophagaceae; genus Flavisolibacter. The sequence continues at coordinate 4,449 of JAEZJD010000188.1, forward strand.
AAAGGCTAATTGCTTTGGTAACCCTGCTGACTTGTTCGCAGGGTTTTGTTTTTTTGCATGTGATGAAAAAAACGTTGGTTTTTATTGTTTTCAGTATGTTGCTCATTTGTTGCAAACAAAAGGAAAAAGCAGATGGGGACGATGACAAGTTTATTTCTGTAAACTCATATCTGAAAGCGCAAGTGGCGGAGATGGACAGCTCTCTTGCAACAATTATGGCAATAAGAAAGCTGGACACAGTCAGTACGGACACCACTTACCTGAAAAGAGAAGATTTCAAAATTTATGCAAACGAATTTCTTCAGCTGCCTGACATAAGTTC
>JAEZJD010000199.1 GCA_023436425.1 Bacteroidota bacterium
TTTCCAAACTTCGTAACCATCTTCATTCGTTTGTTTGGCTACCTTTTCCAAAGCATTGTAAAAAATATCGAAGGCTACGCTTTTTTTACCTTCCCACATAATGTTGTTGATAAAACGCGTTACAAGTTTGTCATTGTAACGAGGATCCGGAGCTAATGGGAGTTTTTTGGCTTGTGCTTTACGCATTGAGTTTAATTTTTAAGTCACCGAAGCGGCAGATTGTCTTCAAGTATTAAAACTTTACTCTGTGCTTCAGTCGTTTTTAAGAGTTATTTTTTACCGGCTGGTTTCGCCCCTGCTTTTTCTTTCTTAGTGCCGTATTTAGAGCGGCTTTGTTTACGATCTTTAACGCCTGCAGTGTCGAGAGAACCACGAACGATGTGGTAACGAACACCCGGTAAATCTTTCACACGACCACCACGGATTAACACAATTGAGTGCTCCTGCAGGTTATGACCTTCCCCGGGAATATAGGCGATCACCTCTACTTTATTGGTAAGCCGAACTTTGGCAACTTTTCTAAGCGCTGAATTCGGTTTTTTTGGTGTTGTTGTGTATACACGAGTGCAAACACCGCGGCGCTGCGGACAGCTATCCAAAGCTCTTGATTTGCTTTTGGCCTTAATGATTTCTCTTCCTTTACGTACTAACTGCTGAATAGTAGGCATTAATGAACCTTTAAATTTTGGACGGCAAAGGTAAAGGCGTAGGGGTGAATAACCAAAATTGCCAATTGTAAAATCTAAAAAACTTTCCTAAAGAAGCAATATCAAGCCTATCGCAGGCTAAAAGAAAAGAGTTGAAGTGGGACTTCAACTCTAAGTAAAAAATTTTCAAGAGCTTTTAGGCAACTTTAACCATCCATCCGTATTTGTCTTCTCTTCTTCCGTTTCTAATATCGGTGAGCCATTTTTTAATAGTTGGAGCGGTCCTCCATTCATCAGTATTGAACGTCATCACAAAATCTTTGTACCGAAGCTCCTTTATCATCGTGATGGTAGCCGCGGTACCAGTTCCAAACACCTCATAGAAAATACCTGCTTTGTATGCTTCGATAATTTCATCAATGCTCAATGGTCTTTCCTCAATCGTAAACCCCGCTTCCTTTAAGAGTGTCAAAGTGCTGTTGCGTGTAACTCCTGCAAGAATGGTTCCTGCGCCGAGATCCGGAGTAATTGCCTTGTCGCCGATAATGAAAACAACATTCATTGTTCCGATCTCCTGAACATATTTGTGCTCGAAAGCGTCCGTCCATAGCACTTGGTCGTACCCTTTTTTCTTAGCGTTGGCGGTGGCATACATAGCTGCACCGTAATTGCCCGCTGCTTTAGCATAGCCGACCCCACCGGGCACAGCACGCACATAGTTTTCTTCCACATAAATACGCTGCGGAGCATTATAGTAAGGACCCGTCGGGCTTAGAATAATCAAGAACTTGTAATTCTCAGAAGGACGTACGCCGATTAGTTCATCCGATGAAAACATAAACGGACGTATATAAAGCGAATGATCTTCTTTTTGCGGAATCCAGTTTTTATCTAACGCCACCAACTGCTTCATCCCTTCCATGAAAATTTCTTCAGGCACTTGCGGCATCGCCATTCTTTCTGCAGAAATATTAAAGCGCTGAAAATTATCGTATGGACGGAAAATATAGGAATTACCGTCATCATCTTTGTAAGCTTTAATGCCTTCAAAAATCGCCTGACCGTAGTGCAGTGCAGCAAGCGACGGACTAAGGAGGAGCGGCTGATATGGTTTGATCTCTACGTTTTTCCATTCACCACCTTCGAAATCCGCTTCCAGCATGTGGTCTGAAAAATATCTTCCAAACGGCAGATTTTCGAGGTTGAGGTCTTTGAGTTTACTCTGATCAGCCTTGTTCACCGAAATATCCATAGTAGCAAGCATAATCGTTTTATTTTGCGCAAATAAACGAAAAAGACAAGAACCTTTTCATGAACTAAATCACAAGTATGGGGCTAAATAACATTTCATTTTCACCACATGTGATCGCCGATTTGTATTCGAAAGTTCTTGTGGAAAGAAATGCAACCTCCATGCCTGTAAATAGCGATTTGAAATATCTTGGAAAAAATTCCAGGAACATCCTCATCGTTGTTAATGACAACAACGCGGTTTATCTTCCTGAAAAACAGTTGGATTTTTTAACAAAGGTGTTATCAGCCTGCAAACTCGGGCTTGCAGACGTTGCAATAGTAAATCAATCATCGGCGACGCCGGATAGTTCTATAACAAAGCACCTGAACAGCAAACAAGTGCTGCTGTTTGGGGTGCAACCGCTCGAATTCGGACTTCCAGTTAATTTTCCCGCATTTCAGGTGCAGCCTTTCGATGGAAGTATATACCTGTTCGCTCCGCCGCTCAATGAAATTGAAGCGAATGCGGAATTGAAGAAAAAATTATGGTCCTCCCTCCAAAGGATCTTTTCTATTTAACACGATGAATATCATATTTGCCAGTAACAACGAACACAAGATCAGGGAAATACAGTCCATCGTTCCGGCTAAATACAAGGTTATAAGTTTGAAAGAAGCAGGAATTGACATTGAAATTCCTGAGCCGCATGATACACTTGAAGAAAATGCCCGCGAAAAGGCTAAAACGATTTATAAGCTTACGGGTGCGACATGCTTTAGCGAAGACACGGGCTTAGAAGTTTTTGATTTGAATGGCGAACCAGGGGTGCAAAGTGCCCGTTACGCCGGAGAAGATAGGTCTTCCACAAAAAACATAGAAAAGCTGTTGCTTAATCTAAGAGACAAAAAAGACCGAACGGCACAGTTTCGGGCGGTGATCTGTCTCGTTCTGAATGGAGAAGAATATTTGTTCGAAGGCATTGCAAAAGGAAAGATTGTGGAAACGCCTCGCGGAACTGAAGGTTTCGGCTACGATCCGGTTTTTGTTCCGGACGGTGCCACAAAGACATTTGCCGAAATGTCCCTGATCGAAAAAAATGCCTTCAATCACCGAAGAAAAGCAGCGGATAAGTTGGTAGCATTTTTGAACTCGCTTAATTAAATAAGATATTGGACGGTACAAGCAACCAAATATTCAACGATAGCGACTTAATTGAAGGAAGTGCCGCAGGAAACCGGAAAATGCAGCAACAGCTGTACAATCGGTTTGCAGCGAAGATGTTTGGTGTGTGCCTGCGCTATGCAAGCAACAGGGAAGAAGCCGAAGATATCTTACAGGAAGGATTTATCAAGGTTTTTAATAAGATCGGCAGCTTTCGCGGGGAAGGTTCGTTCGAGGGATGGATAAGGCGAATTTTTGTGAATACTGCAATTGAGCATTATAGAAAAAAGATTTACCTGCAGCCGATTACAGAGCATGAAGAGTCAGTGGAAGGAAAATATTTATCGGTGCTGGATAGTCTTGCCGAAAAAGATATTATAGCGCTTGTGCAACAACTTTCACCCGGCTACCGGACGGTGTTTAACATGTATGTGGTGGAAGGCTACACACATAAACAAATAGCCGAAGAATTGGGCATCAGCGAAGGCACGAGTAAATCGCAGCTTTCCAGAGCGAAATTGATACTGCAAGATATGGTTAAGAGATTTGTGGAGCAAAGAAAAGGAGCCATGGAACGATGAAAAAAGATTTGAAAACACGATTGTCGGGCTATAAAGAAAATCCGAATCCGCATGTGTGGGATAGGATTTCGGCTGCTTTGGAAGATGATAACAGTGTTGGGAGAAAGCTCTATCGCTATCAACAAGAACCACCGCTGGGCATATGGAAAAACGTGGCAGCCGGTCTGGACGATCAGTCTACACATGCACCGGTTCCTTTTTACAAGAGAAGAATTATTCAGTACGTTTCTGCGGCAGCCATTATTCTGATTATTTTGTCCGGCAGTATTTTCCTGAATAATCAACAACAGGCGGTACAACCTGCCACCGCCGTTAAGGAGACAACAAACGAGCAGCCACCTAAAGCTGCAACAACGAAAACCGTTGATGCCCCGGAGCAAAATTCTCCGATCGCTTTCCAAGTTCATCCAGCTGTTTCGCGCAAGACATCACATTTTCATAGATCTTCTTACTCCCAAGGCGTGGTTAATCCTACACCGAACGAATTGTCCATCGATCTACAATCTTCTGAAGCAGTTTCCATTGGGGCAATAAAAGACCAGATCCAACGATTGGATTTTAGCGACGCTGAGCGATATATGGTATACAGCGACGACAATGGAAATGTAGCCAAACTTCCTAAGCGACTTTATGCTTCGGTTAATTGTGCTGATGCAGATATGTCGTGCAAAATGAACCTCGAATGTCTGCGGGAAAAAGCCTCTGCTGCTACATTCTCAACCGACTTTATAGGTGTGGTGCAGCTGCTTAGGCAAGTGCAGGAAAATCAGTAATCTTGAGCATGGCACGCATCAAGATTGAACTACCGGCAACATTTCCATTCTCTACCAATATTGCCATTAGGATTACAGACATCAACTACGGAAATCACGTGGGCAACGATTCTGTGCTCTCATTGCTTCACGAAGCAAGAATGCAGTTTTTAAAAAATTTCGGACTAGCGGAACTTCAATTTGCGGGAACAAGTTTGATTATGAGCGACGCTGTCATTGAATTTAAAGGCGAGCTATTTTATGGAGACGTTGTAAAAGCATATGTCACCGCTGGAAACTTCACCCGTGCAGGTTTCGACATCTACTATAAACTTATCAGAGCGGAGGATGAATCCATAGTGGTTCACGCCAAGACAGGAATGGTGTGTTACGACTACAGCAAAAGGAAAGTTGTAGCAGTTCCTGATGAAGCGAAGAATAAATTGACAAGTAGTAGCAATTAGGAAAAAGTACGAACTTAAAATGATCTAAGCAGTATTTGTAAGTTGGTTCCAAATGCGCCAGCTTTCTTCTGCTTGCAAAATCAGCATTTCGTAGCCATTCTCAATTTGTGCACCTCTTTTTTGCCCTTCAATCAAAAATTTTGTTTTCTCCGGATTATAAACAAGGTCAAACAAAAAGTGTTTTGAAGTAAGGTATTGATAAGGAATCTGCGGATCTGAATCCACATTCGGATACATGCCCAAAGGTGTTGTATTAATTATCAGGTGATAATTTCGCAAAACATCATCTCCCACATCTTCATAGCCCAGCTCATTTTCTACCTTTTGTCTGCTCACGAAACAGTATTCAATGCCTAATTGCGTGAGCACATAAGCTATGGCTTTTGATGCGCCACCTGTTCCCAAAATCAGAGCTTTTTTATGATGCCGCTCTAATTTAGGTTCGATCGATTGTCGAAATCCGATCACATCTGTATTGAAGCCACTGAGTTTCCCATCGTCGATTCTCACACAGTTGCAAGCTTTGATCTCTTCTACTATTTCATTTTTGTCATCTAACATCGCAACCACGTCTTCCTTATACGGAATTGTGACATTCACCCCGCGCAGATCCGGATTGGAGGTGATCAAAAGTGGCAGGTCGTCTATTGCCGGCAGCTCAAAGTTTTCATACTTGCAATCAGCAAGACGTTCTCGGGCAAATTTTTCTTGGAAGTAATTTTTCGAAAAAGAGTGGGTCAGTGTTTTACCAACAAGTCCGAAAAGTTTCATTTTTCATCTGCTTTGTTCAAGAAGAGATGAAACGTATCACCTCTCAATCCAATTCGCATAGACTCCAACGGTAGAACTTCTGCTGGTGCAATGTTGCCCAGGTTTACATTGCAACCAATCAGCTGAATAAAATATAGCTGCTGCGCTTTCTGCGGTGCTTCCCATATAATTTTTCCTTCTGGAATTTGGGTCAAAATTTCCTGCACCAAACCCTCTCTCACCTCTCCGGTTCCACGGTAGATGCCCACATTTCCGGCTTCTCGTGCTTCGGCAATAACGTATGTGGCGCCGGCGTTTAGTTCGGCACGCATCAGCTCGATCCACTTATACGGCGGCATAATGTGCGCTGCGTCCTTACTTCCCACTTCGCTCAAAACCGTTCCGACTTGCGAAATTTTTTCAATGTAACCACATTTTTCGGCGTGCGGAATAACGATGGATCCGTCGCTTACTTCCATGTACGTGATGCCATGGTCTTTGCAAATAGCGAGGTAATCATCAAATTGATTTCGAATCAAAAACGCTTCGAACAAAGTACCACCGAAGTACACCGGAATGTCGTAGGAGCGGTACACATCCAGCTTCGCCTTTAGATTTGGAGTAACATAAGATGTTCCAAAGCCAAGTTTTATTATGTCCACATGCGGATGGCAAACGCTGAGAAAGTTTTCGGCTTCGGTAACACTCAACCCTTTATCCATCACCATGGTGATGCCTGAAGTGCGGGGCTTTTGGTTTCTTTCAGGAATTTGGGAAAGATTAAAATTCATGAGCAGTTAAATTGGGCGCAAAATTAGCGTATCATTTTTTTGCGATCAACGCTTTCTCTTGTAACGGGCAATCAGGTCAACCACTTGTGGTTTTTGAAGTATGGAAGGTTGAAGCTGAATGAATTTGCCTAAACTTTTAGGTGAGGCGGAAAGTGCTTTCTCCAAATAAAGCAGGGCATCTTTTTGTTTATTGGCAGCAAACAAAATGGCGCTGAGATAGTAGAGAAATACGGGTTTTTGATTGGTATGATTCAGCGCGGCCATTGCCTGTTGGCGAGCTTCTGCGAAATATTCCGAAAAATACAAGCACCTGATAAGTGCTTCCCATCCTCTCACATTGCGGGGACGGACCCTTACGGCCGTGGACAAATACTGGATCGCTTCTTTTATGTCCTCCAACTGCAGTTTACATTCACCCATCAGTAGATTGTATTCTGCTTTGTTTCTTTCCAACTTAAGTGCTACTTCCAGCTGTTTAACAGCGCTGCCCCATTGCGCTTCGTTATAATAACTGCAAGCAATCTTGTAAAAAATTTTACTGTCTTCCGGATTAAGGTGTGAAGCCTTTCTATAATGAAATCGTGCCTGTGCAAAATTCTTCATTCGATCGTAGCAATGCCCGATTGCCTCGTAGATTACTTCTTCCGGCTTACTCAGTTCCAGCACTTTTTCTAATGCTTCGATCGCTTCCTTATACTTTCTCAACCGGATATAGGCATCAGCGATATTCCGGTAGGCATAATCAAATTTTTCGTCGATTGCCAAAGCATATTGATAAGCGTCGATTGCTTTTTCGTACAGCTTTAAACCCTGGTAAGCTGCAGCCAAGTTGAACCACGCGAGTTCATTGTATGGATGCTGGTCAATTATTTTCAGATGAATGCGGATGCTTTCTTCGTTTCTACCGGTAAAATCAGTCCAAAAGCAGATTTTGTAGAGCGCCTCTTCGTTCGCAGGATCTTCCGTCAAAATAACCATCAGACAATCGAACACTTTTTCAAACTCCTCGTAATCGTCGTAAACATCGGCAAGTTCAAAAAGCAATTCTACTTTTTCATCTCCTTCAAAGGAATTGATTGCTTGCTCCAGCAGGGTCACTGCATTTTGTTGCATGTCCATTGCCAAATAAGCGTCCGTCTTTAAAATATAAAGATTTATGTCTGATGAGTCGAACAGCTCAGCCCTTTCCAAGGTTTCCAAAGCCTCCTGATATTTCCGACTGGCTAGCAGAAGATCAGCTTTTTTGACCAGCAACGGCGCGGAGTAGGGAAAATATTCAATAGCAAGCTCTGCGGCTTCCATTGCTTTGCTCAATTCTTCCTGATCATCGTAGTAATCGATTATTTTTTCGAAAGAGTCTTCTTCAATAAAGCTGCCGGACAAACCATTTCGGAGGTTATTGTACTGTTTCAGCAGATCATCTAAACTTTCACGGTCCTGATGAGGGTCTTTATTCATTCTGTGTTCTCCTGCAACAAATTAATTCTTTTATGGAAAAACAGTGCTCCCGATATAACATTTTGCATAGTTATTCGTTCAATAGGTGAAATAAAGTGATGAATAGCTTGGGAGAATGTTAAAACTTTATGTATCTTTGCGCCTCCAATGAACCTTACGTCCACAATATTTAATAGTTTTCTGAAGAAAAAGATTGCTACGGCTGTGCTTGTTACCGCATCTGTAGCGGCATTCGCTACTTTGGGCGATGGCGGCAAAAAGACAAACAACTCGGTTATTGTTTACAATTTTTCCAAGAACTTCACTCTTCGATCTGGCTATAATTATAAATCCAACAACATTTTGTCGACTGCCCCCGAAACGAAAAAGTACATCATGTTGAATACGGTGGTGACTTATCAAAAAGGTAATTCCACGTATGTAATGCCACTGAAGAAAAAGGTTTTACTGAACAAGGTCACCTTTGCACCTTCTCGCTATTAATATCCTTTACTTTCCTGATAGGTCAGTATTCTGAAGCCAGCCTTCGGCAGCTCAAATTTTGACGCAGGCACCGGCGAAAAGCTTATTTTAGATACCGTATACGTCACTTTCACATCGCCGAGAGCAGTTTCATACTGCATAGCCAATCCCGGCAAATTACCCGTTGAATACTGAAAGTTTTTGTTCTCGGGCTGCAAGTCCGTTGTATACCACGCAATAAAGGTGGTGCCGTCACTATGCCTGCCCACAGCTTTCCGGGTCAGGTAGCCGGCAATAGTCTTCGTTTCAGAATTATCGTAAGTGAAAGAGATTCCTTCATTTTTCTTGTTTGCATCCTTCCATTCGTCCGGTGATAACTTTATCATGTACTTCTGATCGCCATATTCCTTCAGAATAGCAACTTCATTTGTTCCATCAACAATTGTAGACTGGGTACCCAGCGAACTGACCATTTCTGTTCGGCTCTTATTTCCTTTTAAATACACCGCACTGGTGGCGCCATCAAAAAAGTCTGCTGTTTTAGGCTTATCAGAACCGGTATTTATTACAATGTCGTAGTAAATGGTGCCTTCAGAAAACTTCTTCTGAGCAAATGAAGACAGGGAATACAACATTGCTAAAACCATGATCAGCATGGCCGGTGCTCCTGTTCTTGAAAATATATACTTCAATATAGTAGAATCCTGTTTCATAATAAATATACCGTCAAAAGACGACCCGCACGTGTGTACAGTTGCTTTAGACCTGTTATTAGAGTGACTTTGAGGGAATATATTTAATCAGCCAAACCTTAGTAAAAGAATATTAACAACTATTTTCTTCTCTGCTGCGACTGCTTCACCTGCTTCTGCTGCTCCTGCATTTGTTCTAACCTTTCCTGCCACTTTGATTTTGTTTTTGGCTTTTTTCGGTTCACCTGAATTTTTGCCAAAATCTTGTCGTGATTAATTATGTAATTCAGAATTACAAACTGCAACCCGAGCGTAATCAGGTTAGACACTGTGTAATACCACGTTAACCCCGCAGGCATTTTGTTGAAGATGAAAAGCATGATGATAGGGAAAAAATACGGCATGTATTTCAGCACGGGATTATTTTGATCCGGCGTCATACTCATACTATAAATGGATATCAGAAAGCTGGTGACAACGGCGGTAATTGTAAATAAACTTACATGGCTGCCATATATTGAACTAATAATCGGAATGTTACCAAAGTCTAAAATCGAATCATACTGCGATAAATCTTCTGCCCAAAGAAAACTTTGACCCCGCAGAGCAACGTTGGAATTAAAAAAGCTATACAAAGCAAAGAAAATGGGGATCTGTAACAACGCCGGAATACAGCCACCCAACGGGTTGACTCCCGCTTCGCGAAACAGTTTCATTTGTTCCATGCTCATTTGCTGCTGGTCAGTTCCGTATTTGGCTTTCAATTGGTCAATCTCGGGTTTCAGCACCTTCATTTTCGCGCCACTTAAATAACTTGAATAGGTAAGCGGCGAAATCAGCAATCGAATGAAAAGCGTCAATAATAGAATTACAATGCCGTAGTTAGTTGTGAATTTGCTGAACAGATCGAAAACAGGGATGACGATCCATCTGTTGATGTATTTAACGAACGAAAAAATTCCGCTGCCGAGATCCACCATGCTTTCCATGTCGTTGCCATACTGCTTCAGTGTTCGGTAATCTGTCGGTCCAAAATAAATAGCCAAAGGAACAGTGGCGTTATCGCCAGACAAAGGAGCCCGCAGGTTGGCGGTAACTTCGGCAACTATTTTACTGTTCTGATCAGTGGGGACATTCCACGCCACAGTGCCCGAACTAAAGTTGTTCTTTGCAATGAGCGTTGTATTAAAAAACTGTTGCTTCACTGACAACCAATTAAGCGGCTTATTAAATTCGTGGTTGCTTGTGCTTGCCGCCGAACTATAATCATAGTCGCCATCTACACGATATCCGATCCGCGATTGCGTTCTTTCGTATTTAACATCCTTCTGTTGCTGAATGGCTTGGTTTTGCCACGTTAAATTCAGCGCATTATTTCCAATCAGTTGTTGAACACCATTAATTGTGATATCGAAATCAATCATGTAGCTGTTCGGATGGATCGTGTAACGATGAACAATTTCCTGCCCATTGCCGGACTTCAACCGAAACTCAATCGCTTTGCCCTTGTCGGAAGTTGTTGTTTCAACAGGTGTGCTGAAATAAAGACTTGCAATTGGCGCTGTTTTGTTGGGACCAACAGCAATGGAATAATTTATCTTATCAAAATCGGTGGAGGCTAGCTTAACGGAACTGCTATCCGGTCCTTTAAATTTTTTCAGTTCCACCACCGTTGGTTGAGCGCCTTTGTTGGAAAATGTAATCTTGAGAAGCTCATTGTCAACATGATAAAATTCTTCTTTGCCCACGAGAGGAAAAGCGCCGGAATTTGACGAATCGGGAGATTGAGCAACGTCCGGTTCTGCCGGAGCATTTTGAAATCTTGCAACTGAATCATTAAACCTCTTAATTGAGTCCTGAGCCGTTTTGGTTGAATCTGCGATTCTTTTTTGTTTGGCGTATTGTTGCTGCTCTTTGGAATTGAAGTAGAAATATGCGAAAAACAAACCTGCGAGAACTATAAAACCAATAATAGTATTTCGGTCAAAATTCATTAAGCATTATTTAAAGGCGGCAAAGATACATGAGAGTTACGGGTTTGGTTGACCCCTATTACATTTTAAGAAGGCCTTATTAACACTACTTGGAAGCAGTAAAGATTACATAATTCCAAAGGTGCTTTTTGAGGGATTTAAACTGCAGTTGTGCAGTCTCCACATTTTTTCGTGAGAAATGTGTCGCCTTAAAAAACGTGCGGTACAGTAA
>JAEZJD010000210.1 GCA_023436425.1 Bacteroidota bacterium
CATTGCCTGACGCTGACCTTAAGTGGAACGAACAGCGCCAACATTACGATTTTGGAAAAATCAATTGGGAAGAGTTTTGGAATGAGGTAAATGGTAACGGACCCTGTAACAAACAGCGGTTAGATGCTCGAAAAAAAGCCTGGGAAGATGGTGCCTGGGTAAGAGAAGCGGCACAAGCGCATTCAGAAAAGAGGGCCGTCAAAAACAAGCCATTGCAAGCGGCGTAGTAGATGGTACTCAGCTCACTGCTACTATTAAGCTTCTCTTGCGTCGCACACTTGTACGTTTGTAAATCTATTCAGACATAATCATGATATTATTCAGAAGATTTTTTTACGGCGACTATGGTGACAAAGAACTGCCGGCCGGGGGAAATAACTCCGGCTCATCAACCAACCAATGGCCGCTTTGGGAAGTATTCATCCGAAGCAAACAAGGTCTCGACCATAAACACGTAGGGTCATTGCATGCTGCCGATGCGCAAATGGCAATTGAAAATGCGAGAGATGTGTACACCCGCCGGCAGGAGGGTGTTAGCATTTGGGTGGTGGAAAGCAAAAACATCCACGCCTCCAATCCAGATGATGCCGCAAGCTTTTATGAACCCGCGAACGATAAGATCTACCGCCATCCAACGTTTTACGATTTGCCGGACGAAGTGAAGCACATGTAAATCCTGAACTAAATTTTAATATTTGCCATCAAGACTGTTTATATACACACTGCATTTGGCTGATAACGCGTTGGTGCTTGCTCAAAGGAACAGCGAGTGGACGGGGCATGGACCCGTGTTAGAGCAAGATATTGCCATCACCAACATAGCCCTTGATTTGCTTGGCCAGGCAAGAAACTTTTATCAATACGCCGCAACCATTTACAGCAGTTTTTCCGACGAGGAAAAAACGTCGGTGAACAATTACGTTCCCGGTTTATGGAAAAATTATAACAGAGAATTGCAGGAAGATGATTTGGCCTTTCTTCGCGACGAACATCAGTATTTGAATCTACTAATTACGGAATTACCGAAAGGAGATTGGGGACAAACGGTTCTTAGGCAATTCTTTTTTTCAGCGTTTCAGTTTTCCCTTTATCAGCAGTTGAAAAATAGCAGCTATGATCAACTCGCCGCAATTGCAGCAAAATCAATCAAAGAAGTGGCGTACCACTTGCGCTGGAGCAGCGAATGGGTAATTCGTCTGGGTGATGGAACGCAGCAAAGCAAGATGCGTATGCACGAAGCTCTAGCTAATGTGTGGATGTTTACAGGTGAGATGTTTGTAACTGCTGATTACGAGCTTGTAGATGTCTCCGGATTAAAAGCAGAGTGGACAAAAAAAGTCGAAAATATTTTTGAGGAAGCAACATTGGAGCTTCCGAAGCAAACGTGGATGCAGTCCGGCGGAAAACAAGGCAAGCACACGGAGCATCTCGGTTTTTTGCTTGCCGCAATGCAATTCCTGCAAAGAGCGTATCCTAACAGCGTGTGGTAATGATCGATGAAAATGAAATATGGCATATCCTTGAAGACGTAAAAGATCCTGAAGTGCCGGTGCTTTCCGTTGTCGATTTAGGTATCGTGCGTGACGTACACGTTGACAAGGATCTTATCAAAATTGTTATCACTCCCACTTACTCCGGCTGTCCTGCGATGGATGTCATTTCAATGGATATTCGGTTAAAGCTGATCGAAAAAGGGTATCGCAATGTTGCCATCAATCAGCAACTATCTCCTGCATGGACGACCGACTGGATGACTGAGCAGGGAAAGGAAAAACTGAAAGCATTTGGCATTGCCCCACCCAATCCCAAACAACAGTTTTGCGAAGAAGAGATGTTTCAGCAGGAAGCAGTACAATGCCCGCGGTGCGATTCATACAATACCGAATTATTAAGCCAATTCGGTTCCACTGCGTGTAAAGCAATGTACCGTTGCAACCACTGCAAAGAAGCATTTGATTACTTCAAATGTCATTAGCCCACCAGATCTCAGATTAAGATTTTAGATTTGAATTCTTAATGTTTCTACGATGTCTTGCGTTCTATTCGAAGTGAAAGATTCCCTTGCTATCATCACGCTCAATCGTCCGGAAAAGTATAATGCATTCAATCGTGAAATGGCTTTGCTTGTGCAGGAAAAGCTTGATGAATGCTCCGGCAAGCAAATCCGTTGTGTTTACATAACCGGAGCAGGAAAAGCATTTTCTGCCGGTCAGGACTTGGAAGAAGTTGCAGACCCGAACGGACCGGACGTGGAGTTGATTTTAATTGAACAGCTGCATCCGATCATCAAAAAAATCAGGAAGTTGGAAAAGCCGGTAGTTGCTGCGGTTAATGGCGTAGCAGCAGGCGCCGGTGCCAACATTGCCATTTGTTGCGACATTGTCGTTGCAGCAAAATCAGCATCGTTTATACAAGCATTTTCCAAAATCGGGCTGATACCGGATAGCGGAGGAACCTACTTTTTACCGCGTCTTATCGGCTGGCAAAAAGCCTCAGCACTGATGATGTTGGGCGACAAGATTTCTGCCGATGATGCAGAACGGTTTGGAAT
>JAEZJD010000008.1 GCA_023436425.1 Bacteroidota bacterium
AACCCTCTACGGTCGTTTTTACGACATCAAAAAATGCGCTGTATGACTTTTATGCTAGCCATCCCGAGGTGGAAGAAGTAAGCACAGCGCTTCTTAGAACATACGACGGAATATTTGATTTTCCCGCATTCATCTCGGAATCGCTTCTTGCTTTGCTCATTCGTAAGGATCTGGAGGAAGTAAAGCGGCAGCTGCACCTCCTTTCTTCATTTAACGTGGTAAATTATGTGGCACAAAACGATCAGCCACAACTTATTTTTCGAAAAAACCGAGTAGCGACCCACGATTTAACGGTGGACTTAAAAACCTACAATAAACGCAAAAACCTTTTTATTGAGTGTATAGAAAAAATTATCAAATACGCCGAATATTCCGATTGCCGGAGCACATTCATTCGAAAATACTTTGGAGATGATGTTTGCGACGCTTGTGGCATCTGCGATAACTGCCTGAGACGAAAAAAATCAGGCTTGTCAACGTCTGAATTTTCTTCGATAGCTTCTTCCATCTTTGAAGCCATTGCTAACGAGACGTGTACAACAGAAGAATTGCTTAAAAAACTTGGCACCAGGGAAAAAACCTGGACTGTGCTTCAATTCCTGCAAACCGAAAAAAAGATCGTTGCAAACGCCAGAGGGCAGCTTTCAATTGTTAAAGTTGTTGATCGGCATCAATTATAAGCGTGCCCGACACGGCAAAGGGTATGCTCCTTGTTACAATTAGGGGTTAAAAATCGAGCTATGGATTTCGTGTGTGTGTTATCTGTTGATGGAAGTCTCGTATCGTATGAAGTAAGCGAGGAGAATGGTAAATACCTTGCGGTGTTGAAGAGCCGAAGCGATGGTGTCGATCAGCAATTTCAACGCATTGCTTTAGAAAAACAAAATGGGAACTGGACGGCGCAGCCGTGGCAGGAGGAGATTGTGCAGAGCATTATCAAATGTATCGAGGCTAATTATGTGGAGCAATTGTAAAGGTTTTACCGAAAAATGATTTTTTGGAAAGGTATTTGAAGAGAGTGGACAAAATCCAAATCGTGAATGGTAAAATTCTATTGGTCGACGACAATAAGGATTTGATTCAGATCCTTCAGATTATTCTCAAAGGTCAAGGCTATGAAACCGTTCTCGCTACTTCAGTGGAAGAAGCCGCGGCAAAAATCAAGATTCATAAACCATCTCTCATTCTCATGGATGTATTTATCTGCGACCAGGACGGGAGAGAATTTTGTCAGCAGCTGAAGGTTACTCCTGAAACGGAAAATATCCGCGTCATTATGATGTCCGGCTGCGATCCTTCCATTGGCCTTTTGAACAACATTGCTGCAGACGACTTCATGCAAAAACCATTTGATTACAACGATCTCTTGTCAAGGGTAAACAACCAGATGGTGCAAGTGTTAGCATAACGAGGAGCTAACTACTTTTGACTCATGTTCATTTGCTTCAACGGAAGTATCCATCCTTCTTCTGCTGCTGTACTTTCAGCGCAGAATAGCAGCTTTAAATACGGTGATGGATGTTTTGAGACTATAAAAGTTCTTCGCGAAGATATTCAGCTTGCATCGCTACACTTCGAACGACTTTTCCTTACAATGGAGGTGTTGAAAATTGAACATACACCTGAATTGAATGAAACAAATTTTGCTGAGCAGATTTTACACTTGTGCAGGCTAAATGATGTGAGCGAATCCGCAAGGGTGCGACTGGCAGTATTCCGCGGTGTAAACAATTCTGCCGAGTACTTAATTGAAGCTTTACCTCTTGACGCGGAATTTCACAAATGGAATGAAAAGGGGTTAGTGATTGACATTTTTCCGGATGGAAGGAAAAGCTGCGACGCTCTCTCTAATCTAAAAACTGCAAATTTTCTTATCTATATACTGGCGGCTATCCATGCGCAGGAAAAAGGATTGGATGATTGCGTCGTGCTGAACTCCGAAAACAATTTGTGTGACACCTCTAAAGCAAATATCTTTTTGATCAAGGATGAAAACATTTTCACTCCCGCTCTACACCAGGGCTGCATCAATGGTGTAATGCGCCGGCACGTTATTGACGGCTTAAAAACCGCTGGCTTCCAGGTTTATCAAAAAGAGATCAACGAGCGTGACCTGCTGAATGCAGATGAAGTGTTTGTTACCAATGCCATTATCGGGGTGCGATGGGTACAACGGTTCAAAGAGAAAGACTATACGTGCTCGCTGTCGCGAAAGCTGTATGCAAAATTTTTATAAGTTGATAGAATAACACAAACCGCGAAACCTTGGATTTACAATATTGTTGAGGACCGAGCCAAAGCGATAACTAAATCCCACGCCCATGTTGTATTGATAGCTTGATCTAAGTTCTTTTGTTTTTACTAACAGGTCATCTCGTGAAATACCACCTTTTCGTAGCGCTATCTGGTCGTGAATTAATCCATAATTTCCCCACAGCGCAAAGTTCAATCCTTTGACAATTTTCCAGCTCACAGCCCCATTGAAAGAGATGTTGTTCTTAGAAAAATCATCGAAATAATTAGCATAGAAAAATCCTACGTTGATGCTGCCCCACGGCTTTGTGAAAGATGCAATAAGATTAAGGTTTTGCTGAATTTGCGACTCTTTTGTTTTCAGGTAAATAGTGGTGTCATAATAATTATTGTACACGTTTCCCACCATGTACTGTGCTACGATTCGTTGGTTGTTGAAGGTAGAGTAAGGAAACAAACTGTATTCTATTTTCGGTTTGAAGCTGAATGATGATCGCAGATTTGAAAACAATGAATTAGTAAATGATGCAGATAATCCATAGGACCAATGTGAATCGATACTCTTCGCCACCTGCGTGTTTCCGTAATATTGCTTCCGTGTGAACTTGCTTTCGACGCCGCTGTCGTCGATATACTTTTCCACATTTCTATTTCCGGAAAACTCCAGATTTATTTTCCAATTTTCGGTCTCTTTATCAGCAGAAATGTTTCCGTAAAAACTGTTTGACTTATACGTTTGAGATCCGTTGATGCTGCCGTTGGCACCGAAGGAAAAAACCCAATAATTCCATGGATCTTTAGTCGGAGCAATTTTACTATCGGAAGCATCGTCTGCATAAGTAATCTTTAATTTATCTGCGCGGCCACCTTTTGCGAGGTACTGCACTAATCCCAGCGAAAGATATTGAACGAGCTTTTTTCTTTGCTCATCTTCGGTGCTTGTAGGGTCTGTGAAATAAGTGAGCGTGTCAACGGTATTTTGAAAACGCTTTTGACCGATAAACGCCATTGTGGATTGTTGGCCTCCGGACGAACTTCGCTGTGAGTTCAGGAGTACATGTACATCTGCATCGAAGCGATCACGAACAAAATTCACCATTTTGACTTCTGAGCGCACATAATCAAAGTCGCAGCCTTGCGTGCAATCTAAAAACACGTTTATTTTATTAATCTGTTGAGCGGAAGCGTATACGGAAATAAGTACAAAAGCTAAAGCAAGAAATTTCTTCATAACACAGGTTGGGTTACAAAGAAAGATGCACTAGTGCAACAGATTTCACAAAATTTATGAGAGGAACAGATTGGCTGATGAAAGGCGAGAGCTTTTATTCGAATTGAATACCTGGAAAAATTTGTTGATTGCATTCATTCCCGCGGCTCCGAGGTTAGTAGTATAGTCATTTACATACAGCTCAATGTGTTTGCGCATTACATCTTCATTCATTTCCTGAGCATGGCTTGTAACAAATTCGGGCAAGAAAGGATAATGTTTCCAGGCGTATTCAACGCTTTGCTTAATTAGCATGTCTACTTTTCTCTGAAGATGTTGGGGAATTGTTTTTTTTATTGCGATACAGCCAAGTGGTATCGGTAAATTTTGCTTTTGCTCCCATACTTCGCCCAAATCACAAATCTTTACAAGACCTCTTTCCTGGTACGTAAATCTGTTTTCGTGAATAATTACACCGAGATCCACGTCTCCGTTCAGCACGGCATCTTCAATTTGCGAAAACAGCATTGGTACTTTCTTTTTTGCGTCGGGAAACGCAAAGCTTAATAAGAAATTAGCTGTGGTATTTTGTCCGGGAATGGCAATCTTGCAGGCGCTCACATCTTTCATGTCAATTCTTTCCTTTGAAACCAACAACGGACCAACACCCTTGCCCAATGCAGCACCCGCCTGTAGTATAGAGTAAGCATGATGGTTGTCGAAAACCGCCGGTAAACTTAGTTTCGTCACATCCAATTTGCCCTCGTAAGCCCAGCTATTCAATTGCTGTACGTCCGCAAGCACCACGTCGACTTCGAAATCCTCTATAACAATTTTTCGATTGACCAGGGCGTCAAAAATGAAAGTATCGTTCGGGCAGGGTGAAAAGCCCAATGTCAATTTCATGTTGTGAATTTTTGAAGGAACTTGAGAACCTCAGCGTTTAAC
>JAEZJD010000222.1 GCA_023436425.1 Bacteroidota bacterium
CACTGCTATAGTTGCGATAGGGCAAATTCATGTAAGCATCCATCACTTCCCACTTCAAGGCTTCGTAAAAATTGTTTGCATCGGTATTTGTCAGCACAATGATGCCAAGCTTTTCTTCCGGAAGCAAAGTCACGCTTGTGACAAAGCCATTGACACCGCCGGTGTGCGAAACAACTAGTCTTCCATTATATTCCTGTAAAAACCATCCTAAGCCGTAGAGCTGAAAATGACCTTTGTTGAAAAGCGGACCCCCATTTCCGAGAACTGAGGTGGGCACCCTTGTTTGCGCAATGGCAGATGCGGGGACCACCGGTTTGTCATTGTATTTACCATTGTTCAGCTGCATCAGCACCCAGTGGCTCAAATCGTTAACAGAAGAAGAAATTGATCCTGCCGGGGCCATATTTTCCAATCGGCCGTAAGGAATTTTCTTTATCTCACCTTTCACCAACGTGTGAGCGGCCGCTGCGTTTGTTGCGGTTAAAATGTCTTTCGAAAGAGCCAGCGAACGATTCATTTGTAGAGGGACGAAGATGCTGTCCGTTATGAATTGTGCCCAGCTTCTCCCGGTGACCTTTGGGATTATTTCTCCCGCTGTCATGAACGCTGCATTTGTGTAGCCCCAGCGGCTTCTGAAGCTATAGATTGGTCGGACTTTCGCAAAACGATCCCTGACTTCCTGCAGCGAAAGATCTGAATCGAAGTACATGAAATCTCCTTGAAAAGTTTCGAATCCGAGCCTGTGAGATAATAAGTCGCGGATGGATGCTTCTTTGGTTACCCACGGATCGTACAACTTAAAATCTGGTAGCCATTTTTGAACTTTGTCGTCGAGCGAAAGTTTCTTTTGTGCATCCAGCATTGCCAGGGCCGTTGCAGTAAACGCTTTCGTGTTGGAGCCAATCATAAACAAAGTGTTTTCATCCACTTTCCGGTTTGTTCCAACTTCTGAAACACCATAGCCTTTCATTACGGCAATCTTCCCGTCTTTTACCACGCAGACTGCCACGCCGGGAATTTTCCATTCTGACCTTGCCCCTTCCACATATACATCCAGGCTATCCTTTACAAACGAAGGTGTATCCTGCGCCTTCGCAATGGCACAAACGATAAAGAGGGTAAACAGAAAATTCCGTTTCATATTGCAAGTTTATAATCGATGGGGGCCGGTTTCAACCTGAGGAGAATTGCAAAAGCCATCGAAAAGTTTTTGTAGAACATTCGGCTTATTTTGATTCTCTAATGGCGGCTACTTGGGCCTGTTTGTAAATCCTTTTTCTGCCAATCCTGATGATGAGCGGAATGAGCATAGGCATATACAATGCAGGCAGCGAGTGAATGAAATATGCTACCGGTAACATTAGCAGGAACACAGTTGGAACCGTGAGAGATCTCAATTGCGCCAGCTTCAGCGTGGTAGGATCGATCGCTGGCTCTGCTAATTTGTTTTTGGGGTCAGAAATGTAACGCCACATGATATAGTTCACAATTCCCAAACAAAAAAAGTTAAGCACATAAAACGTGAGCGGAAGCCGCAGCTCGTTTCTAACAAGTGCAACAGAGTAGTCGCTGTAAAAAGCAGTGCTGAACGGCATCAGTGCGATGAAAAAAAGAAAAAGCAGATTCAACGAGAGCAGTCGCCGATTATAAGCAGTTACGTAGCCAAACATACGGTGGTGGATAGTCCAGTACAATCCTATCAGAATAAAGCTGATGATGAATCCAATAAACTTACCCAGCATTTTCCCAAGCTGATGCAGTAGTGCAGCGTCCGTCAGTCGACCGTTTTCGTCCCGGTGCACCTCCGGAACCTTAATTTCAATCACGAGCAAGGTAATCGCAATGGCAAATACAGCGTCGCTGAACAAAATCAAACGCTCCAGTTGGAACTCTTTCTTCAGCTCATTATGCAGTTGTTGACTCATGTTATCAGTTTGACTGAACAGCGGTAAAGACTCTGATAAAGTTCTCGCCAAGAATTTTCCTTACGTCATTCTTGTTATAACCTCTTTTCAGAAGTTCTTTTGTGATGAGCGGATATGATGTAACGTCATCCAGCTGTTGCGGCGAAGAAGAGATTCCGTCGAAATCAGAACCCAAACCCACGTGATCTACTCCAATTAATTTTACGATGTAGTCGAGGTGTTCGAGGAGGAGCGACAAAGGGGGTCGCAGATTGGTAGCCTCCAAAGGATATTTGGCAGCCATCCATTCTTCAATCTCATAATTATCCCACTTCAACTTTCGCAATGAATCAACTTCCGGTCGGTGTCTTTGGTTAAACTCCCGCATTCGCCGGTTGAAGGTGCTATCGACAAATCCGGAATAAAAATTCAGATGAATGAGTCCGCCGTTTTTGCCAATCGCTTTTATCTGATCATCTTTCAAGTTGCGAAATACAGGACAAAGCGAATATGCGCAACTGTGAGATGCGATTACTGGTTTTGTTGTGGTGTTTATTGCATCCCAAAATGTCTGTTCGCCTACGTGTGAAACGTCTACCATCATACCAAGCTGGTTCATTCGCCTTACCACCTTTTTGCCAAAATCAGTTAGTCCAATATGTCCTGCCTTTGTGAGCGAATCCCTCCTTGTGGTTTCATCTTGCGCAGAAGTAGCCCACGATGTTGAGTTGTTCCATGTCAGCGTCATATAGCGGGCACCTTTCCTGTACAATGCATCTAGGTACTGAAGATTTTCTTCGATCATGTGACCGCCTTCCACGCCCATCATGCAACCGAGTTTTTTTTGTGCAACTGCTGATTGCAATTCGGCTGGGTTGGTAACAATCATCATCTTATCATTGTTCCGGCCTACGATCGCATACAGCGAATCCATTTCAATGTTTGCAAATTTGAAGGCTGTGTCCTTGCCGAACTTCCCATCGCAAAAAATAGAAAAGACCTGCACATCAACACCACCCTTTTTGAAGCGGGCAATGTCGGAATGTGTTTTTCCTTTTAGGTCGTTTTCTATGTTCAAACCACGCATGGTTGCAGAAGAAAGAACATCGTTGTGTGTGTCCACAACAATTGCCTGCATGTGAAGTTTTTTGTATGATTGGCACGAAACGATCGCAATGGTTAGAAGCAGCAGCCAGTAATTTCTCATGAGCGTGATTTGCTGCAACAAATTACAGATTTATTGCAACCGCTAAATAGGTTTGATCCGTTTATATTGTTCGGCGGCAACCTTGATGAACAATCTAAAATCGTAATCGCCTGCCGCAGCTGCAAACTCAAAGGTGGGTCGATACCGTTGCATAAAATCGATCAGTTCAGCGCCGTCGAATTGCGTCAGACTGCGCACAAGTCCTTTGTTGAACTTTCTGTCCACGAACTTGTCTTTTTCTTCCTGCAGCAATCTTTCCTGGAAGCGAAGCATTGACCTGTTTTTTCTAAACTGAAACAACCGGATTAATTCGTTTACGTCAATGCCTGCACCCATTGCGCCGACAGACGTCATGTTGCTCAATCCCGGCGATTGATAATCAAAGATCTTTGCGTAGTCTCTCCGGTTTTGAATTGAATCGTTCACGTAATTGCGGGTACGCACCGTCACTTCAGGCAAGGTTTTCAGTTTCAACCGCAATGCAACATCAAAATGATTTACATCGGCAATTTTGATAACGGGATACTTTGGTGTCGGCTTTCCGAGGAAGGAAAACCAGATCGAATCTTTTTCTCCAACATGAATTTGATAATGTCCGTTCGAATCCGTCATTGTTAGCTGTCCATTTGTCGCGAGCACCGTCACCGATTGAATTGGATAAATTCGGGAGCTATCGTAAACATTTCCCTGAACGCGATATTGAGCGGTAGCGGCAAAAGAAAAAAGGATTGCTGCAGTAACGAAAAAAT
>JAEZJD010000220.1 GCA_023436425.1 Bacteroidota bacterium
CTTCAATTTCATTGGCAGACCTGCAGCATGGTTCGATAGAAATGTGGTTGATGGCTTCATGAATCTTGTTGCAGTGAGCACTGCACGTACTTCTGAAGTAATAAAAGGTGTTCAATCAGGAAAGGTGCAGAATTATGCGTTATGGTTTTTCGGCGGCGTAGCCGGCTTAGCTATTATTTTTATTTACCTGTGGAAATAAAGAATTTTTTATGCTCTCAATACTAATCATCATTCCTTTTGTGACAGCTATCGGAGTTTTGCTTTCGCAAAGTTCGAAGCAAGTGCGTATGATTTCGCTGGTGGGTGCAGGCGCACAATTGATTGCTGCCACTGTTTTGCTGTTTCAATATAATAGTCAGCGGACGGCAGGCAATGTTTCGCAGTTTCTTTTCGAAACAAATAAAACATGGTTCGCTCCGCTAAACATTAACTACCACATTGGCGTTGACGGCATTTCCGTGGCGATGATCATGCTCACTGCATTTGTCGTACTTGCTGGTGTGCTGGTTTCGTGGTCAATTGACAAGTTGAATAAAGAGTTTTTCTTCCTGCTTGTTTTCTTAAGTCTAGGCGCATATGGTTTCTTTATTTCGTTGGACCTGTTCACTTTGTTTTTCTTCCTTGAAGTTGCAGTTATTCCAAAGTTCCTGCTGATCGGTATTTGGGGCAGCGGCAAAAAAGAATACAGTGCCATGAAACTGGCGCTGATGCTCATGGGCGGTTCTGCCCTGGTGTTCGTTGGTCTTGCAGGAATATATTTCAACACGTCTGTAAACGGATCACACACGTTTGACCTGCTGCAAATAGCACAATTAAATATTCCTTTAAGTGTTCAAAAGCTGTTCTTCCCGTTTGCTTTTGTCGGATTTGGAATTTTCACCGCACTGTTTCCTTTTCACACCTGGGTGCCTGATGGTCACTCTTCTGCTCCCACTGCGGCGTCAATGTTTTTAGCTGGCATTTCAATGAAACTCGGCGGCTACGGATGCTTGAGAGTAGCGACGTATTTGATGCCTGATGCTGCCAAATTTTACGCTCCGGTTATCATTGTGCTCGCCACAATTGCTATCATCTACGGCGCATTTGCCACGATGATGCAAAAAGATCTAAAATATATCAACGCATATTCTTCTGTTAGCCACTGCGGTTTTGTGTTGTTGGGTATTGGCATGCTTACCAAAACTGCCATTACAGGCGCCGTATTGCAGATGGTATCGCACGGACTGATGACAGCTCTTTTCTTCGCTGCTATCGGAATGATTTACAGCAGAACGCATACGCGGCTGGTTGCGCAATTGGGCGGTTTGTTGAAAGTGACGCCATTCATTTCGACGGTGTTTGTTATTGCAGGTTTGTGCTCGCTTGGTTTGCCCGGCTTGAGTGGCTTCGTAGCAGAAATGACTGTCTTCATGGGTGCATGGCAAAATCCTGATGCCATTTATCGTTTTGCAACCATCCTTGCCTGCGCTTCCATTGTTGTCACAGCTGTGTATATTTTAAGGGCAACAGGCAAAACTGTGATGGGACCCATGAGCAGTGCCTACGAAAAAGTGAAGGATGCCACATGGAACGAAAAGCTGGCCGCAGGTGTGCTGATTTTAGGAATTGTGATAATCGGCATGGCGCCATTCCTCGTAACGGATTTAATTAAGCCGGGAACGGAGGTGATTGTGAACAAACTGGCAGCGATAATAAAATGATACGTCACTGAGTTTATCGAAGTTCATTCGACAGGCTCAGCATGTCAAGTAAAAGTTGGTGTCACACTGAGCCTGTCGAAGTGTGACAATCCAGACAAATAAAATAAGATGACAAACAATTTTCTTCTTCTGATGCGACAAGAACTGGTCATAGCCGGTATCATCTTTTTTGTGCTGATCTTAAAACTTGGAAAAGAGCGGAGCAACGAAAGTGTGTTGCGGCTAATGAACATTTTGCTGCTGCTCAATTTTCTTTTTGGACTGTTCTTTCCTGCGCAGGGAACTTTGTTTAACGACATGTTCAGAACGAATTCACTCGCTGTATTGGAAAAAAATATTCTGAACCTCGGTATGCTCATCGTTTCCATGCAATCATACTCCTGGCTCAAAACGCACAAGCATGTGATTGAGTTTTATGCACTCCTGCTTTCAACATTGTTGGGAATGTTTTTCATGATTTCAGCAGGAAACATGCTGATGTTTTATGTTGGTCTGGAACTTTCAACTATTCCGCTTGCTGCAGCGGTCAACTTCGATTTAGAAAAAAGAAGGTCGTCAGAAGCAGCAATGAAACTCATTATTTCTTCTGCTTTTTCATCAGGGTTATTGCTGTTCGGACTTTCCCTGCTTTATGGCACAACGGGTTCGCTCAACTTCGCAGAAATCACTGATCAACTGAACGGGAGTGCATTACAATTGTTTGGTTTCATCCTTTTTGTTGCCGGTTTTGCCTTCAAAATTTCTGCAGTGCCATTTCACCTCTGGACCGCGGATGTTTACGAAGGAGCTCCCGTCCCGGTGACTTCCTACTTGTCTGTCGTTTCCAAGGGCGCTGTGATCTTCGTTTTTGCATCCGTATTATTCCAGGTGTTTGAGCCACTGGAGAACAGTTGGTACAATATGCTGTTCCTAATTTCGGTGCTTACAATCCTGGTGGGAAATCTGTTTGCCATACGCCAAAATAACATCAAGCGATTTCTTGCCTTTTCTTCCATTGCGCAAGTCGGCTTTATATTGATTGGTATCACCGGCGGCGAACAAACCGGAACAACTACCATCATTTATTTCGTTCTCGTTTATCTTTTTTCAAACCTCGCTGCGTTCGGTGTGGTTTCGCTTGTGAGCGCAGTTACCGGCAAAGAAGAAATTTCGGACTATAAAGGATTTTATCAAACGAACCCTGTTCTGTCATGGGTGCTAACGATTGCTTTATTTTCTTTGGCGGGTGTTCCGCCGACAGCAGGGTTCTTTGGTAAATTCTTCCTGCTATTATCCGGTGCAGGCAAAGGCAATTACCTGCTTATCACAATTGCAGCTTTGAGCATGATCATTTCATTCTATTACTATTTACGCATCGTAAAAGCAATTTTCATGGATGCCAACGAAACACCCATCCAGAAAATTTCGACGCCATGGATGCCCAGGCTGTCATTTGCTATCTGCATCATCGGCATTGTTGCCGTCGGCGTTGTAAGCTGGGTTTATCAATACATTAATGATGTAAGCCTCGCTAGCGTAATCAATACGATCAACAATTAAAGGAGTTGAATTATGGCAATAAATAAAAACCACGAGTTTGAAGATTTGAATGGAGTGAAGTGCGCCATTGTTGAAAGGAATGTTTCTCCTGAAAGGGTGGAGTTCTTAAAAAGCCTTCTCGAGTTCAACGGATACACTGTTGTTGTTGTTGCCGCCACTCCTGTAAAGCCTGTAGCTGCAAAACCTATAGCGCCAAAGCCTGCGGCGGCTGCACCACCGGCAAGCGCTGAAGCTCCCGGTCAGCCTGTGCAAGCTGCTCCGCCTACACCGCAGCCTGAACCTGCACCTCCCCCACCGCCTGCTCCTGAAACATTCACTATCGGAGTTACTGATGTTACATTTAATGCGACTAATGCTATTTTCGGGAGACTGCTGAAAGCCCCCGGCAATCATGTAGTAACTCTTGCTTATTGGCAACAAAAAGAAGAAGTGCCGCATGATGAAGTGCCTTACTTTCAAAAAAGCTAGCGTTTACAAATTCGTCTTACGATTTCTTCCTTCCGTTAATTTGACGTTTCGCTTTTTCGTGTAGCACACGAACCTACTTCCGGGATTCTGAAAGTGTAGCGTTGTGAAAACCAGTGATGAAGGGAATGGGAGTTTCGTATATTTATTAATTGGGAGCAATAAATCTTCTGTCCATTAAAGTATACTTGCCAGTAATATTGTTTTCTTTATTCCTTGGGTGCACAGAGAAACCCCAAGAGAAATCTGCTGCGCCTGCAAATCAGGGTTATGTACTCAAAGGTGATAAAGGAACAGTTTTCCCCGGATCGGACAGTTCGATAATAGTGAAAATAAGTCCTGAGATGGGCTCACAAACCGATCTTGCAATCGTACAAAAAGTCAAACCTGGAAAGGGAACAGGACTGCATTACCATAAAGACGTAGATGAAATTTTTTATGTCATGGAAGGAAATGGCACGGCGGTGTTGGGAACTAAACCATATAATATTGAAACTGGAGACTTCATTTTTATTCCAAGAAATCTTGACCACAAGATCAGAAAGTATGACTCTTCGGGAATTTTAAAAGTTGTCTTTTTTATGGATAAACCCGGACTGCTCCAGTTTTTCAAACAACGACACCAGCAATTTTATATTGACAAAAAGCCAATGACGTTAGAGGAGCTTAACAAGGTTGCGGAGAAGTATGGAACGCATTTCAAAACTCTAAATTGAGTTTAATATCCTGTTGTTTGACTGCTGCAACATTTGCTTGGCCATATACCGGCTGACGGCCAAATGCTGAACAAATTATTGCCATTGAACTTTTCTAATAAATTTAAGATGACGGAATAATGCCGATATATCGGCAATCCAGTTCCGTCACCGGCAATAATAGAAATATCAATTATATTAGCCAATAAGCTTCCATAGGCCATCTTTCCCAGCCGAAATCAGTTATATGCGCCGAGTCTTGCTACAGTTGTTGTTTTCTTTTTTACTTGGTACCGTAGGTTTTGGCCAGGTAGACAAATTCAAGCGGTCCTTATCGAAGCAAATAGACGCTGCCCTTTTGGATTATGTTCAACCCAACGGCCCCGGCGCGGCTGTTGGTGTGTTGTTAAATGGCAAAGTTGTTTTTACGAAAGGTTACGGTATGGCAGATAAGGAAAAAATAATTCCTGTCACGCCCAATACAGCTTTTCGCATTGCCTCGCTTACAAAACAATTTACGGCAATAGCCATTATGATGCTAAAGGAAAAAGGAAGACTCAGCTATAATGATCCACTCAGCAAATTTTTCCCTGAACTTCCCAAATATGCCGATTCCATCACGATTCGAAACTTGTTAACACATACTTCTGGCATTCCGGACGTGCTATATCCGTTCAACACGAGAGTGGATGTTCAGCTTACGCCAATTGACGCTCTTCGAATGCTTAAAGACACAAGGCAGTTGTTGTTTAAACCTGGTGAAAAAACCTGGTATAGCAACACTGGTTATACGATCCTCTCGCTTGTAATTGAGAAAGCCTCCGGACAACAGTATGCTGATTTTGTGCATGAAAAAATATTTGCCCCGCTGCACATGATTCACTCTTCGCTTGGTGAGCCTTTACCTGGCGTTTCGCTGGCAAAGGGTTACGCCCTTACGCAATTTGGTTGGGAAAAGAACCCGGTTGAAACATCAAAACAATGGTTTGGTGCTGACGGTATGATTTCGACTGTAGATGACCTGCTAAAATGGGCTGAAGCGCTAGACAGAAATATGTTGGTAAGAGCACAAACACTAAAAGAAGCTTTTACTGAAGTCACCTTAGTAGACGGAACCAAAGGTTTTGGATTTGGCTGGTTTATAGGAAAAGATCACGGCCTCCCAGTAATTGAACATTCCGGTGTTGGCAATGGCTACCGGTGTCACATCGCAAAATATCCTGATCAAAATTCGACGATCGTTGTACTGACCAATAACGCAGGCGAGAACAATCCTGAATATCCGGTGAAAAGTATCGCTAAAATTTTGCTCGGCGAACAAATGTCCCTTCCTAAAGCGCGACAGATCGATTCTGCTTTGCAAAAAAAAATGGCTGCTTTGTACCAGGAGGAGGATGGTTACACGATAGATATTTTTTGGGAGAATGGTCATTTGATGGTAAAGCCTTTTGGCATGATAAAAGGAAAACTTGAACCAATTTCGGCCACAGATTTTTATAGCCACGTCCATAATCAGTATTTCCGCTTTGAAACACGAGCTGATGGCAAAAAGCTTATGCATGATAGCATACCTGGTCGAGAAGCCCAGCTTTTTACGCAAATTGAATCATCTTCCTTTGGATTGAATGGCAATACAACTTTTAGCTTGAACGGCTATGCACATGCGCATGTTATCGCCCTTGCCGGTAGCTTTAATAAATTTTTTCCGCTAAAGACATTGTTTAAAAAGCAAGGAAGTGAATGGATTTGTCACATTGACCTTTCGCCGGGTAAGTATACTTACCGCTTTGTGGTGGACGGACAATGGATTTTGGATCCCTCAAATCCAAACGTTGAAGAAGATAATACAAAAAGAAGAAACAATGTCATCGTAGTTCATTAGCTTCTAACACAACACGGCTGACGAAGTGGACAGATCATCTAAAAAATAAGAAGCCAAAATGAAGAAGGTCATTGCAGCTATCAACACCACACTTGACGGCATCTGCGATCACACAGCCGGAATTCCGGACGAAGAAATACACCGGCATTATAAGGACCTCCTGGAGCAGTCAGACGTAATTCTGTACGGCAGAATAACGTATCAGCTGATGGAGTACTGGCGCACATTGTTGGAAAATCCGTCCGAAGAAAAATCAATGAACGAGTTTGCAAATGCTATAAACAAAATCCCAAAAATTGTTCTTTCACGCACTCTAAAAGAACTGGATTGGCAGAGTGCAACAATAGCAAAGCATAATCTAAAAACTGAAATTCTTAACCTGCGGCAACAACCGGGTAATAACATTTTGGTAGGCAGCAGAAGTTTGATAATCCAGCTGTTGAACCTCAATCTGCTTGATGAACTTCAGCTTTGTGTTCACCCTGTGGTAGCAGGAAAGGGTTCACCGCTATTTGACCGCGTTGCCGAAAGAACGGTTTTGAAACTGCAAAGGACGAAAACCTTTGCCGGTGGTGCAGTCACTTTATACTATCAACGATGATCCAAACTCTTTTTCACCCGACACATTCGTGATTGGATTCACCGTTCCCCCGCAAGGTTAAGGTAAATACGCAATGACCTGACATTTCCGTCCGGCATCCCCCACAACTTTGTTTTACAACCGTCCGATATTTCTTAATTTATTGCATTGATGTGCCTAAAGTGTCGTCAATCAGGTAGGGTGATAAAAACGGATCTTCGCTTTCTTGGTTCCAGGTTCCTTGTCCGGTGTCCTTTTCCACCGGTGTCTTCAAGCAATAAAACATCACCCGGATGAAACTGCCGTTTTTCTCCAAGAGTCGTTTCAATTTCTATTCCACCATCGATGAGTACCAGGTATTGCTTTTGAGGAGCATTGTGAAAGTCGTAGTTATAAGAGGCATCCACCTCTCTGAAAATGATCGATTTTACAGTCAAAGGATCAGACAATTTTCCAATTTCTCCCGCATCGTTCAATGGAACAGTTATTTCTTCAAACCTTGTGTCGCCATTCCTGTCGCTGTATACTCTGGTTACCGGGAACATGATTATTTTTTAGAGATTCGATGTTTCTCTCACGTGAAGGAATGGGGATTATTTTATCAACAAGAACTTTCCTTCACTGACATATGCAATAAAAAAAGTGCCACCTCTCGGCGGCACTTGCACGTTAGTATATTGAATTTTACAGGTTCTTCAGTGCTACAATTCTTTCCCACCTGCGGCTTATTTCCTGCTTGCCAAGTTCGAGGAACTCAACTGCTTTTTCCGGATAAGCATTTTTAATGCTGGTGAAACGATTTTCGTTGTAGAGGAAATCACTAAGTTCTACACTCGACTCTTTGCTGTCGATGGTAAAGCGCTGACCTTTTTCTTTCAGTGGATTGAAGCGGAACAACGGCCAGTAACCCGTTTTCACGGCCAGGTTTTGCTGTGCTGCACCATTCAACATATCATAACCGTGAGCAATGCAGTGGCTGTACGCGATGATCAGCGATGGACCGGGATAAGCTTCTGCCTCAAGGATTGTTTTCAGTGCATGCACATCATTGGCTCCCATTGCTATTTCTGCTACGTACGCATTGCCGTGTGCAATAGCCTGCATCGCAAGATCTTTTTTACCAGTAGTTTTTCCCTTGATGGAGAACTTGGCACTTGCACCCAGCGGAGTTGATTTTGATTTTTGTCCGCCGGTGTTTGAATACACTTCCGTATCCAGCACAAGTATGTTGATGTTTTCGCCGGTAGAGATCACATGATCCAATCCGCTGTAACCAATGTCGTAAGCCCAGCCATCACCACCAATGATCCACATTGATTTCTTCTGTAGAAAATCAGCGAGTGCCAGCAAGCGTTTCGCATTTACAGTTTCCAACAATCTCAGCCTGTTTTTCAGTTCATTCACATTCTTGCGTTGCTGAATGATCTCTGCTTCCTGCTCTTCAGGGTTGTTCAGAATAGCATCTGCAAGTTCCTCTCCCACCTCGCTCTTCATGTTGATCAAAAGAGTTTGTGCATACGCTTTCTTCTGGTCAGTAGCGAGTTTGATTCCGAGACCAAATTCAGCATTGTCTTCAAAGAGCGAATTAGCCCATGCCGGTCCGCAACCTTCGCTGTTTTTAGCCCATGGTGTTGTTGGCAGATTACCACCGTAAATAGATGAACATCCTGTGGCATTGGCAACAAGCATACGGTCGCCAAACAATTGCGTGAGCAATTTCAGATATGGTGTTTCACCGCAACCGCTACATGCGCCGGAGAATTCGAACAGCGGTTCGAGCAACTGCGATCCTTTCACAGTTGTTTTGTTCACTCTTGTTCTGTCAATATCGGGTAGCGACAGGAAGAAGTCCCAGTTTTGTCTTTCCGTTTCTCTCAGCGGCAACACTTCCTGCATGTTAATTGCTTTATGACCCGGTTCGGTTTTGCTTTCTATCGGGCACACTTCGTAGCAAAGATTACATCCTGTGCAGTCCTCCACAGACACCTGCAATGTGTATGCTTCCTGGTCTTTGAAGAATTCTTTACCTATTGGCGCTGTGTGCTTGAAGAAGTCCGGCGCATCGTTCAGCAGTTCTTTGTTATATACTTTCGGACGAATAGCTGCATGCGGGCAAACAAAGAAGCACTTAGCACATTGGGAACAAAGTTGAGGATCCCAAACAGGTACCGTTTCTGCAATACCGCGCTTTTCATACTTCGTCGTTGCGGAAGGATATGTACCATCAACAGGGAAAGCACTTACCGGCAGTTCGTCACCTTCGCCTGCAATGATTTTTGAAAGCACTGCCTGCACAAAACCCGGTGCATTATCAAAGTTCAAAGTCTCGCCTTCTTTATTTCCAATTGTGTATTGTGAATAGTCGATTTGGAAAAGATTGTCCAGCGTTTTATCTACGGCATCAAAGTTTTTCTGAACAACGGCTTCACCTTTTCTTCCGTAAGATTTGCGAATACCTTTTTTAATGTGCTCAATGGCTTTTTCTTTTGGAATAACATTCGAAATAGCAAAGAAGCATGTTTGCAGAATGGAGTTGATCCTGGAACCCATGCCGGATTCTTTCGCAACTTTAGACGCGTTGATCACATAGAACTTCAAACGTTTGCTGATGATCTGTTCCTGTATTTTCTTCGGCAGCTGATTCCACACAGTATCCTGTGAAAAAGGAGCGTTCAACAGGAATGTTGCGCCTTCTTCTGCATCTTTCAATATGTCATACTTCTGCAAATAGTTGAAGTGGTGACAAGCAATGAAGTTTGCCGAGTTGATAAGGTATGTAGATTGAATAGGCTTTTCGCTGAAGCGCAGATGCGACGTAGTTAATGATCCCGATTTTTTAGAATCGTAAACGAAATAACCTTGCGCATGATAATCAGTTACTTCACCGATAATCTTAATTGTATTCTTGTTCGCACTCACGGTACCATCGGCACCCAAACCAAAGAACAGTCCGCGGAACAAATGCTGTGATTCCAGGGAGAAATCTTTATCGTACGACAAGCTCGTGTAGGTAACATCATCTTCAATGCCTACTGTGAAGCTCTTTTTCGGATACTTGTTTTTCAACTCCTGGTAAATGGCCATTACCATTGCAGGATTAAACTCTTTTGATGCCAGTCCGTAGCGGCCGCCTATGATTTCCGGAGTGTGGTTGGGCCATGCGTGGTGGAATGCATTTACGACATCCATATACAACGGCTCACCAATGGCGCCCGGTTCTTTGCATCTGTCAAGCACCGCAATCTTTTCAACTGTCTTTGGCAGCGCATGAATGAAATGACGAACGGAGAATGGTCGGAACAAACGTACATTCAGATAACCGACACGTTCACCCAAATTGTTCAAATAATTTACAGTTTCTTCAACGGCGCCGGCACCGGAACCCATAATGATGATGACGTGCTTCGCTTGTGGGTGGCCGTGGTACTCAAACAAGTTGTAGTTTCTGCCGGTCAGATTTGCAAAATTCTTCATTGTGTCTTCCACTGCATCAGGCACTTTCCAGTGGTATTCATTAGCAGCTTCACGACTCTGGAAGAACACGTCAGGATTTTGAGCTGTTCCTCTTATAAATGGATTGGCAGGATTCAGCGAACGATTGCGAAATGCAATCACATCTTTCTCATCAATCATTTGCCTGATGATGTCATCAGGTAAGATTTCAACTTCGTTCAATTCATGTGATGTGCGGAAACCATCGAAAATATTAAGGAAAGGAACTCTGGATTTCAAAGTAGCCGCAGTGGCAATCATGGCCATATCGTGTGCCTGTTGCGGACTGCTTCCAAAAAGCATGGAGAAACCGGTAGAGCGCACAGCCATAGCATCACTGTGGTCACCAAAAATGGAAAGCGCATGCGTAGCTAATGCTCTTGCAGCTATGTGAAAAACAGTAGGCGTTAGCTCACCCGCAATTTTGTACATGTTCGGGATCATCAGCAATAACCCCTGCGAACAGGTAAATGTAGAAGCTAATGCACCGCCTTGCAATGCTCCGTGAATGGCGCCTGCAGCACCGGCTTCACTTTGCATTTCAATAACCTTCGGTACTTCGCCAAAAATATTTTTCTTCTCGTCGCTGCTCCATTCGTCTGCAAATTCGCCCATGGCAGATGAAGGAGTAATTGGATAAATAGCGCATACTTCACTTGTTCTGTACGCAACGCTTACGGCAGCTTCGTTGCCATCCATAATGGTGGCTGCTGCCTTTTTTTTCTCGATCAGTTGGTCGGTGATCTCTTGGGTTACAATCTCCATAATGTTGCTTGTTTGAAGCCGGAAAGCTACAGAAGTGGCTAAGCCTATTTAATGACTTTGATCAGAGAAAGCTTTAAACTATATCATGTCCGGAGTAAGTCTTTAAATAAGTCGTTGAAACTTTGCCGTTTGCATTAGCTTAGAGATCATTTTAAACCCATTCCAAAGCTGATGTTTGTGCTACGAAATCTGTTTCTTGCCATTGTCACTTTTCCTTCGATAATTGTTGTTGCACAGGAAGAGGATAGCCTTCAAAACCGCTATTTACCTGAAATTCAGGTGAGAGCTTTTGAGCAAAACAGAAAACTGCGCGATGTTCCCGCAGCTATTAACTACGTGGGCAGATCTGCGCTGGAGCGATTTAGCCCTGCTTCAGTTGTGCAGGCTGTCAACACCACACCGGGTGTTCGCATGGAGGAACGGTCGCCGGGCAGCTATCGCTTCAACATTCGTGGTAGTTCGCTACGGTCGCCATTCGGTGTCCGGAATGTAAAAGTTTATTTCAACGACATACCAATTACTGATCCGGGTGGGCACACCTATTTAAACCAACTTGGCTACTACAATTTCAATTCAATAGAAATAATAAAAGGCCCTGGCAGCAGCTTATACGGTGCCGGCACCGGCGGGGTGTTGCTGATCGAGAGCCTTCCTTCGCAGCAGCGCGGCTCTATGTCTAATGAGCCGTCTTCCTTATTTGGCGAATATGCTGCAGGTAGTTTTGGATTGCAAAACGTGTACGGAAGCGCTACCGCAAAAACGGAGAACTCTGTTAATCGTGCCGGCTTTCAACACCAGGAAAGCAACGGCTACCGGAATCACTCGGCTTTGATGCGGAATGTTCATAGCTGGAATGGACAGTTTCATATTGGCGAAAAAAATTTGCTGAAAACGACATTTCTATACGGACATCTTTTCTACGAAACACCCGGCGCACTGACAAAGGCAGAGTATGAATCTAATCCGCGGGCAGCACGACCGGGAAACGCTTTTTTCCCGGGTGCAGAAACGGCGAAGGCCTCTATTACTCAAAAAGAATTTATAGCAGGTGCTTCATACGATCAGCAGTTGTTACCAAACTTCAGAAACAAATCTGTGTTGTACGGCATGTTTACAGAGCTGCGCAATCCTACCATCCAAAATTATGGACGCAGCTCCGAGCCGCATGTTGGCGGCAGAACAGACTTTAAATTTTCCAAAACCTTCTCAGGCTCTTCACTCAACCTCGATGCAGGTGGCGAGTGGCAAAGCGGATTTACATCCGTGAGTATTTACAAAAACGTAAATGGTGAAGCTGATTCACTTCGCACCTTCGATGAAATCAATAATCGACAGGCGCTCATATTCGCACAGGCGAATTGGGACAATAACGAGTGGGCGATCACTGGCGGTGCAAGTCTGAATTTTTTAAAAGTCGCCCTGCAAAGATTTGCTCCCGCATCCGCAGGCAAACAGGTTCGGCAATTCAACGATCAAATTGCTCCTCGGGTCGCTGTTATGAGAAAGTTTAATCGTTGGAATATTTACAGCAGCATTAGCAAAGGCTTTTCGCCGCCCACTACTGCGGAGTTGGTGCCTACCGGCGGTGCTATTAATCTGGATTTAAATGCGGAAGAAGGAACAAATTATGACTTGGGTGTGAAGGGTACCTTTTTTGGAAAGCTGCAGGTGGACATAAATGCTTTTGTATTTGCGTTGCAAAATACAGTTGTGCAAAGGAGGACTGCAGGTGGCGGAGACTACTTTGTAAATGCTGGCCGCACGAAACAACACGGTGTTGAAAGTTCTCTTTTCTACTCCATTTTTGCGAATGCGGCACATGTGCAAAGCAGTATGGTTTGGGCGAGCTATACTTGGCATCAGTTCAACTACAAAGATTTCAAACAGTTCAATTTAATTACCCAGTCTACGGTTGACTATTCGGGAAAACAGCTGCCCGGCGTTGCGCCACACACCTTGTCTGCCGGGTGGGATTTTATTGACAGGAGCGGCTTGCTGGCAACTGCCACCTACTACTTTAGCGATCGTATTCCATTGACAGATGCCAATAACGAATACGCAGATGCTTATCATCTGCTTGGATTGAAGATCGGAATACAGAAAATTGTTCAGCAGAAATTAAGGCTGAAGGCATTCGCCGGAGTAGAAAACCTGCTCGATCAAAAATATAGTTTAGGAAACGATGTTAACGGCTTCGGCGGTCGGTACTATAATGCCGCGGCAGGACGAAATTATTATGCAGCGCTCGTGATCCAATTGTTCACTAAAAAGTTCGGTCAGGACCGGAATTGAACATTCGATCATCGTGCACCACACGATCATTTGAGGAGATGACGACTTCGTCACGTCGCGAAGTAATCCCGAGCAGCAAAACGATTACACCGAGTGCAATATGCAAAAGGTTATTTGCAGTATTTAAATGCATGCCTAGTAGCCGACCCGAACCCGAAGTACCGGAAGTGACAAGCCCGATCAATCCAAGCAGCAGGAAAAGAAATCCAAACGCAATGATGAAAATTCTTGTCACCTCAGGCTGCAGCAATGCGGCTACAAAAAACAGCACACCACTAAAGATGAAAAAAATACTGTGACCCCGGTTTGTCGGAAAAACACCATCGGAACCAAATAGCGGATTATTGACAAATCCCAGAACGCCAAAGAATATGAGAACGATGGCTACGACGACTGCTGCATTCTTCGGTATCATAGAAAAACGTTTTGCTTTGATCAACCTATTATTGCATAAAAACTATGCCTTTGATGCTTACTGCACGGTTTTAACGAGGCACCTGCAAGCGAAGGAAACAGTATGTTTCTGGAGACTTAGTCTTTTATTTCTACTCGCTTCAGCCCGTGCTCTGCGGGTCCGTTAATAACAACGCCCTCGATGGTAAAGCGCGAACCGTGGCAGGGACAGTCGAATGTTTTTTCTTCTGCGTTCCATTGCACGATGCATCCAAGGTGTGTACAAATGGCGCTGAAGCATTGCACCTGTCCATTTTCATCCTTATAAACTGCATACTTTTTCAGGCCTTTGCCGAGGATAGCTCCTTCGCCGGCTGAAAGTTGATCCAGGTTTTCAATGTCTCCGGCTTTGATATAGTCGCCGTACTGCGCAGCCATATTGCCCACCTCACTTAAATATGTTCCGGGCACCTTTAATGGAAGCCGTTTTGGTGAATAAAGGTCGGCCCACGGATTGGGCTTTCCTGTAATCAGGTCCGCAAGTATCAATCCGCCCAGCGTACCGTGCGTCATGCCATTGCCCGAGTCGCCGGTGATGATGTACACATTGTCGTCGCCGGGATTTTTTCCGATAAAGCCCATGTAATCCACCGGCTCCATCACCTGCCCAGACCACCGGTAAAGCACATCCTCCATTTGGGGGAAATGCCGTTGCGTCCATGCAATGAGATTTTCAAACCTGTCTTCCTCAGGTATTCCTTCATCATCAGCCTGACCCGTTTTGTGGTCTTCGCCACCCGATATTAGCAGGTCATATTGTTCATCAAACGGCTGCAGGCGCACATAATGATACGGCCACGTGATCCACTTTGAATCGGCATCGCCTGTGTCCCACCACAATGCATGTTGCAATTTTCCTCTGGGTACACGGGCGCCAATGACATACGTTCTGTACGGAAATTGTTTCGTATGCATTGTAACGAGGTTGTTGACCGGTGTGTTTGTCGCAACCACCACATGCAACGCTTCTACTTTATGACCATTGCATACGGCGCCCGTTTCGGTAATATCTGTCGCCTGTGTTTCCGTATAGATTTTACCGCCCAATTTTTCAACGGCTCTTGCAAGTCCTTGCAGGTACTTCATAATGTGAAACTGTCCCTGATTAACAAAGCGAATGGCTGCACTGTTTACAGCAGCAATGCCGGGAACTTTTTCCACCCATTCTGTCGTAAGCCCAGCCCTTTGTGTCGCTTCGTATTCCTTTTGCAGATTTTCCGTTTTGTCTGTAGGGTGCAAAAACAGGTAACCATCCACCCGTTCGAAAGAGCAATCAATTTGTTCTTCCACAACTGTCTTCTCAATAAAATCAATGGCGGCAGTGTGACTTTGCGCTGCAAGTCTGCCGTTTTCCTCACCAAAGGTTTTTTCAATTTCGTAGTAGCGATCGTCCAATGCAGCAGTAAGATGGGCAGTGGTCCTTCCGGTTTCTCCACTACCAACCAGTCCGTCTTCTACCAGCACCACCTGTCGGCCTGCTTTCAGCAAACAATATGCAGTTGTTAGCCCGGCAATACCGCCGCCGATAACGAGGCAGTCTGTTTTTATGGACTGATTCAGCGGCTGAAACCGCAGCGGCTTTGCAGACTCAAGCCAGTAAGAAATATTCTCACCTGATGTAATTATTCCATCTCTGTTGTCCGTTTCCATATCAAGCTTTTTCAATAAAAACACCCAAAAAGTAGGCCTTTGCTTCGGTTGCTACAGGTTGAGACCAAATGTGCACCCAAGTTCGGCCGTTTCAATAGAGTAAGCTACCGGTAAAAAGGTTACAAAGAATTGGTAAGATCAGTTGCAAAGGAGTTCAGCAATATGCTACTTCCACGGTGAAGGGATCACGCCGTTCGGTCTTCCGTTCCCCCTAATGATGAGTGAAAGCTCAAACGTTTTTGGTTTTTTCTGTGCCTGACCCAAACCGTTGATCGTGATGTCGTAGCTGGCGCCAACCTGAAAGTTTCTGAAGCCAAAACCAACATACGGTATTACAGCATTATTCGACCAATACCAAAGCCCTGCATTGATCACTGCATCGTTATCGTCATCAGTGCCCGATAGATAATAACCTGCAGCACCGCCAATGGAGAAGTAACTGGTACCTGCCTGGTATTGATAAATACCGTTTGTTTGTAACACCACCTGGTCCGTTAAGATTGTCTCCAGATTGCCATGAGCCACATACCGAATAGGCAAATAACTATTGTTGTCGTTCAGTACCGTTTGACGTGGTTTGTTGAAATGGAAGGCCGCAACACCCAGATCAATATTTGTGTTGGATGATAAAAAGCTGTAAAGCAAGCCGGCGCTGACGGAGAAGTAAGGCTTCGTAGTTTGATTGATACTCTCACCATTCGGTACTGCAGGATCAAAAGTAAATGTGCCGCCATTAAACTGTTCGCCGAAAGTGAAGTTGGAATAATCAAGTCGCTTACTACCATAGATAACGCCAAAGCCGGCTCCTATGCGGTGCTCAGCGTCATCGGTCGTAACGTGGTTATTGTGCCGGATCCGCATGCCATTCCATTCAACACCCGAGCCTTCAGCAAGCAGGATGTTTCCCGACAGATTCAGAGACGCATAGTTGCCTTTCATCGCTCCCGCTTGTGCCTGATCATACATAAACATACCACCGATACCAAGCCGGTAGTTCTCGTCAACATAGTTGTCAACAAGGTTGGTAAGCAATTTGGCATCCATGGAAACGGTGCCGGTGGCATAAGGACTATGGGCACTAATCCATTGATCCCGGTAATTTGATATGGCTCGCCACGTACCCTTGATGTTTGCTGTTAATGCGGGATTAATGTTCAGCGGCGACGAAAAAAATTGTGCAAAACTCGGATCCTGAGCAGAACTCGTGGAAATTATGCCGGCAAATAGAATCAGTGTAAATGTCTTTCTCACGATGGTAAGTTTTAGCGCAACAACGTTGAATTTCCGGTCTTCCGAACGATCTCTCCATTTGTTCCGACAGCTTCCACGATCCACGTGTAGGTATCCATTGGTTGCGGCTGCCCATTATATGTTCCGTCCCAGCCTGCGTTCATGTCTCTTGTTTCAAAGACGAGCTGTCCCCACCTGTTGTAAATCCTAAAGTAATTCAATTGTGCGATGTTTTTATAGAATGCGGTTAAAAGATCATTATGACCGTCGCGATTTGGTGTCCAGGCGGTAGGCACCAGCACATCGGGCGGATCGGCAACTACTACTCTTAAGCTGTCGGTAACGTCGCACCCAGCCGGTGTTGTAATCGTGATGAGATATTCCACGGTAGCATTATGCCTGAACACCGGATTGATTAAAGTCGGCGAATTTAAACCAACAGATGGGCTCCAAATGTAGGTAGATCCAGCTCCCAAATTTCTTGCCTGCAGTTGTATGGATACATTGGTGGTAGCATTTACGTCCGGATATCGTATCCCCGTTGGTGATGGATTAACCGTAACGGTTACGGAACTATTCAGATTGGTATTAATACACTTGCCGTCGGTCACGCTCACCAGTGAGTATGTGGTTGTTTGTGCAGGAGAAACAACAAAATCGTAAGTGGAAGTCGAAATATCATTTAAAGTATGCATCGTTACACCATCGGAATAGACAACTGTCCATGGTCCATTGCCGGTCATTGTCAATCTTATGGTAGCGCTATTGCCGCTGCATATGGTACCCGATCCGGTTAAACTTGCTGTAGCTACAGGGGTGACGGTTAAAATAAGCGTTGCGAGCGAATCACACCCCGCTTGATTTTTCAGCGTAGTAGTATACGTGCCTGCTGCATTGTACGGATTACCATTCCAAACGTATGGAAGATTCAGCGCACAAATAATGAGTGATTGTGGAGTACCGGATATAACTGACGAAATGGTTAGGTTTAGGGTTGCCAGCGTATCACATCCACCTGTCGTGCTCAAGACCGTTCGGGTGTATGTTCCCGCTGCCGGGTAGCTCTGCCCATACCAGCTATAAGGCTGTTGTGCAGGACAAATTGTAATTGCATCCGTTTTGGTTAATTGAGACGCAATTACCAGATTCAATGTTGCCAATGTATCACAACCACCGGTCGTACTTGCAACAGTTCGGGTGTATGTCCCCGCTGTCGAATAATTCTGACCATACCACACGTATGGCAGTTTGCTTACGCATGTCGTTACATCATCGGTCTTCGTCAGTTGCGATGCGATTACAAGATTAAGCGTCGCCAACGTATCACATCCGCCGGTAGTACTTACAACCGTTCGGGTATATGTTCCAGCCGTTGAATAATTCTGACCATACCACACGTATGGCAGTTTGCTTGTGCAAGTAGTGACAACATCGGTCTTTGTGAGTTGTGATGCAATAACAAGATTTAATGTGGCTAATGTATCGCAGCCGCCGGTAGTACTTACAACTGTTCGGGTATATGTTCCAGCCGTTGAATAGTTCTGACCATACCACAGATACGGCAGTTTGCTCACGCATGTCGTCACGTTATCCGTCTTCGTCAATTGTGATGCAATAACAAGATTAAGCGTCGCCAACGTATCGCATCCGCCGGTTGTACTTGCAACTGTTTGGGTGTATGTTCCTGCTGTTGAGTAATTCTGACCATACTACAAATACGGCAGTTTACTTAGGCATGTCGTCACATTATCTGTCTTCGTCAATTGCGATGCAATAATCAGATTCAATGTTGCCAGGGTATCACAACCGCCGGTTGTACTGGCAACCGTTCGGGTGTATGTGCCCGCTGTAGAGTAATTCTGACCATACCACAAATACGGCAGTTTGCTCGTGCACGTTGTGACATTATCTGTCTTCGTCAATTGTAATG
Source organism: Bacteroidota bacterium (assembly GCA_023436425.1). Taxonomy (GTDB): domain Bacteria; phylum Bacteroidota; class Bacteroidia; order Chitinophagales; family Chitinophagaceae; genus Flavisolibacter. Next base: position 18,674 of record JAEZJD010000220.1, read on the forward strand.
CAATGACAAGATTCAGCGTTGCCAATGTATCACAGCCGCCGGTTGTACTTGCAACCGTTCGGGTGTAGGTTCCTGCTGTTGAATAATTCTGACCATACCACAAATACGGCAGTTTGCTTGTGCACGTTGTGACATTATCTGTCTTCGTCAGTTGTGAGGTGATTACAAGATTAAGCGTCGCCAACGTATCACATCCGCCGGTTGTACTGGCTACAGTTCGGGTGTAGGTTCCTGCTGTCGAATAATTCTGACCATACCAAACGAAAGGAAGTTTGCTCACGCATGTCGTCACATCATCTGTCTTTGTTAGTTGCGGTGCAATCACAAGATTCAGCGTTGCCAATGTATCGCAGCCGCCGGTAGTACTTGCAACTGTTCGGGTATATGTTCCGGCTGTCGAATAGTTCTGACCATACCAAACGTATGGCAGCTGGTTTGAACATCTGGTTACGTTCTCTTCTTTTGTAAGAGCGGGGTTTATAGTTAGAATAAGTGTTGCCACCGAATCACAGCCTTGCGTGCTGTTTAAAGTAACAGAGTAGGTTCCTGCTGCCGTGAGATTCTGACTGTGCCAATTGTAGGGCAATTGGTTTGAGCAAATCGTTTTGGACTCTGTACCGGAAAGTGTTTCAGCAACCGTGATTTGGAACTTCAATTCTCCAGGCGCACATTGTCCGGCATCCGGGATAAAGGAATGCTCAACTGTCCCTGCTGTTGCCGTGTTCACATAGAACGGATACCACTTTCCTTTCACACCGTTTTGCGACGTCTCCGGCAGAATATACCCTGTTACACCTGCACCCAGGTCGGTCCCGCTTCCTTTGCAGTAAGGCCCAATTGTAGAGAACACGGGAGTAATTTGATCTGTAATTACAACCTCGATTATTTTTCCCGCAGCACACTGTCCTGCGTCAGGAGCGAATGAATAGAAGAATGTGCCGGCAATTCCAGTGCTAATGGTTGTTGGATTCCATGAGCCGGTAATGCCATTGGTAGACACATACGGCAGTTGCGCGGCCGGACTTCCCAGGCAATAAGGCCCTTCAAGAGATTTATCGAAAGTCGGCAGCTTAAAGTCGCCGACAACAATGCTGATGGTCGTTGGCGAAGCGCATTGTCCGGCAGCAGGTGTGAAAGTGTAGCTGTATGTTCCAAGTGCAGACACATTAATTGTCGAAGGATTCCATGTTCCTGTAATTCCTTCTTTTGACACAGTCGGCAACTGAGGCACTACCGCATTCGGACAATAAGGCCCATAGCTGTTAAACGTAGGCTGCGAAATGCCTTTCTGCTTCACCTCGATCGACACAATTTTCTGACAACCTTTGACGTCTGTTACTGTCAACGTGTAAGAACCGCTGTTTAGGTTAGAGATATTCTGACCCGATCCGGTGAATCCATTCGGTCCTGTCCACGAATAGTTGTACGGCTGCTCGCCACCGGTTGTACTTGCAGAAATAGAACCATCACCACCAATGCAGGTAGCACTCACCACCGTTGATGTTACTGTCAAACTGCTCACCGAAAGCGTCACGTTAAATGTTTTGTTCTGTTCACAACCGTTCGCATCTCTTACCTGTAC
>JAEZJD010000240.1 GCA_023436425.1 Bacteroidota bacterium
TTTTTTTCCTGCAGCAAAATATTGCCTGTATCTATTTCGTGCTGCAACTTAAATGTCGTAACACCGGTTTCTTTTTCGCCGTTAATGATTGCCCAGTTGATCGGGGCAGCACCTCTGTACTGCGGCAGTAATGATGCGTGTACATTAATCGTTCCCATCGGAGGCATGTTCCAAACAGCTTCCGGCAGCATGCGAAACGCGACAACGACGTGCAAGTCTGCATTCAATAATTTTAGCTCCTGCAAGAACTCAGGATTTTTCAGTTTTTCCGGTTGCAGCAGTTTCAATCCTTTGTCTTCAGCATATCTTTTAACCGCACTTTGCTGCAGCTTCATTCCACGACCGGCAGGCTTATCGGGAGCGGTAACCACACCAACAATGTTAAATCCTGCACTCACAAGGGCATCTAACGCGGCAACTGCAAAATCAGGCGTACCTAAAAAAACGATGCCCCCCAGCCCCCTGCAGGGGGAGTTTTGATTATTCATTATGCCCCCCTGATTCGCTAAGGCGGCAACCTTGATCATCGTCTATCTGTCGGCTTCTGATTAAATCATTGATTGTACAGATGACAACATCTAAATTCTTCTTCACTTCTGTATTGGTAAACCTGATTACTTTTAAACCATCTTCTTCTAAAAAACGCTGTCTGGTTTTGTCCTGTTCTTGAACATGCGGAAGATTGTGAATTGATCCATCTACTTCGATTACCAGTTTCAAACGATGGCAGTAAAAATCTAAAATGTAATGGGAGTAAGGGTGTTGTCTGCGGAACTTGAAGCCGAATGGTTTATGTTTCAAATAGTTCCACAACATATCCTCTGCGAATGTTTGTTGTTTTCGCAATTCTTTTGCTCTGACGAACAAGAGAGCTTCTGCACCAGCAAACATTTTTTTCTTCATTAATTGCAATTGTCAAATGTAGTACGGAGCATCAAATTTAAGTTCCCCCTTCAGGGGGACAGGGGGATACGCTTCACTCAAAATAAGGATACAATAAATATCTTTTTCTGATCTTTTTAAATTCACTCAGCTTTGGCTCCCAACTCCTTCGGATTTCTTCTTCTGTTTTCCCGGCTTTCACCTGTTGCATGAATTCATCGGTGCCCGCAAGCCGATTAATGCCATTGTTTTTGTTGAAGAAATTTTCTTTGTCAGGAAACAGGCGGTAAGCTTCCAAAAAATATCTTAGTTGAAGTCTATTGTCAATCATCTTCAATACTTGCTCCGGTGTTCCGTTCAGATTCCATCCATAACACACCTGGTCTTTATACTTGGGATTGGGAGCCCCCTGGGTGCTGTGGGGCGTAAAACTGAACATCGTGTTCGGAAGTTTGGGATGGCCGACAATTGCGAAAGGCATTTCAGTACCGCGTCCTTCGCTAATGGTTGTTCCCTCAAAAAAACAATGCGAAGCATACCAATAGATCGATTGAATGTCCGGAATGTTTGGTGATGGTGGAATAGGCGGAACATATTTGATTTTGTGCGTGTAGTTGGCAACAGGAATAACGTGAAGCTGAAAATATTTTGCTCCCGGCATATACCGTGTGGCTTTCAATTTATTGTAAGCGTCATTTGCTTCTTTGCCCAGCCATCCTTCAACTAAAAGCATCTGTGCATATTCGCCAATCGTCATTCCGTACACCACAGGTATTGGCTGCAACCCAACAAACGATTTAAATTTTGGATCAAGCACCGGACCGTCTACATAAAATCCGTTGGGATTCGGCCGGTCCAAAATGATAAAAGGAATATTATTCTCCAATGCCGCTTCCATAAAATATTGCATGGACGAAATAAAAGTGTAAAACCGAGTTCCCACATCCTGAATATCGTACACCATCACGTCTACATCTTTTAAATCTTCAGGTGTTGGTTTATTCTTTTTGCCATACAACGAAATAACCGGAGCACCGGTTGTCGGGTCAACCGTGTTATCGATTTTCGCTCCGTCCGGCGCCGCTCCACGAAAACCATGTTCCGGGCCAAAAATCGCTTTGATATTAACGCCCAACTTCTTCAACGTGTCCACGAGGTGTGTTTTGCCAACAACAGCAGTGTGGTTAACAAGAAAGGCAACCCTTTTTCCCTTTAGCATTGGTAAATACTGGTCCAAGCGCTCTGCTGCAGGAATGATCTGCGATTGTTGATTGGCGCTCGGTTTTCCCTCTGTTTTCATTTTCAGCTTACCATCTTCGGACTTGATTTTTGTTTTCTGTTTTTGTGCGGAACAGTCTGCCTGCAGCGATAATACTGCAAACAGAATCATGAAATATTTAAACATGGTATTGCTTTTGAGCTACCCAAATATCCACAATTAATTTTCAGAGAAATGTGAAAGCTTATACTTTCCTTTGTCTCAATTCAAAACGAAAACTATAATCATGCAACAAGCAAAAGATGGCGATAAAGTGAAAGTGCATTATCACGGAAAACTTAGAAACGGTGAAACCTTTGACAGCTCAGAAGGTCGGGAACCACTCGAGTTCACTGTTGGTGAAGGCAACGTGATAAAGGGTTTTGATGATGGCGTACGAGGTATGCAGGTGGGTGATAAAAAAACGGTGGAGATTAATGCTGACGATGCCTACGGCCAGAAAGATCAAAAAAATGTAATAGAATTTCCGAAAGATCAATTTCCACCGGACATGAAACCTGAAGTGGGCATGCAACTGATGTTAAGCAGCGGCGAAGGACACCAATTTCCGGTGCGTGTTGCTGAAGTAAAGGACGATGTTGTCGTTTTGGACGCTAATCACCCACTCGCAGGGCAGGATTTGATATTCGATATTGAGATGATGGAAATAAAACCCACTTCGCGGATCATTATGCCGTGAAAACAACATCATGATGCTTTAAAAAATTGCACTTTTCTCAAGCTCCCATGCGGGAGCTTTTTCTATATTCTGGTTTTTGCCAGGCAGATAACTGTTAGCTCATCGTACTTTTGAGCATGTTCCAGAATTACAGCTTCACAGCCGCAGAAAGATTCATGCGGTACGTGCAAATAGACACCCAAAGTAATCCGCTTTCCGACACACATCCCACCTCCGAAAAACAAAAAAACCTTTCCAAGATACTTGTAAAGGAGCTCACAGAACTGGGAGTTGCGGACGCCTCAATGGACGAATACGGCTATGTGTATGCCACCATTCCCTCCAACACAAAGAAGAATGTACCGGTAATTTGTTTTTGTGCCCACGTGGACACAGCCCCGGATGCAAGCGGAAAAGATGTAAAGCCGATTCTTCATAAAAATTATGATGGCAACGATATAGTGTTGCCTGATGATGCCTCGCAGGTGCTTAGAAAAAAAGATTTTCCTTACCTCGAAAAACTAATTGGTCACGACATCATTACAGCAAGTGGAAAAACGCTACTGGGCGCAGACGACAAAGCAGGTGTTGCGGAAATCATGGATGCAGCGAACTTTTTTCTCACTCATCCTGAAGTGAAGCACGGAACAATCCGCGTCTTGTTTACTCCGGATGAAGAAGTGGGTAAAGGCACGGCAAAGGTGGACATGCAAAAGCTTGCTGCGGATTTTGGATACACACTTGACGGCGGGGAAGCGGGCTCGCTTGAAGATGAAACCTTCAGTGCAGACGGTGTTCAGATCGTAATAAATGGCGTCATCACCCATCCTGGTTATGCAAAAGGAAAAATGATCAATGCGCTGAAGCTTGCCGGCGAAGTGTTGGCCGCTTTACCGAAAAATGAATTATCTCCCGAAACAACAGAAGGAAAGCAAGGCTTTTTTCATCCAGTGCGGGTAGATGGCATTGCTGAAAAATGCACGATTGATTTCATAATCCGTGACTTTGCAACGGCAGGCTTAAAGGAAAAAGAAGATAAACTGCGCAAAATTGTTGAGCAGGTAATGAACAATTATCCTTCAGCGTCTTTCGAGTTTAATGTGACAGAGCAATACCGCAATATGAAAGAAGTACTTGATCAGCATCCGCAGGTGGTGGAATATGCAAAAGAGGCAATTGGACGTGCAGGATTAACACTGAGAATGGAAAGCATTCGCGGAGGTACGGACGGGAGCAAACTGTCTTTTATGGGATTGCCTTGTCCTAATCTCTTCGCCGGTGAGCAGGCAATTCACTCAAAACTTGAGTTCATTAGCGTGCAGGACATGAACAAAGCTGTGGAAACCATTGTGCACCTTGCGTGCATCTGGGAAGAAAAATCATAGGTATCGCGGTACTTTTTTGCAATAATCAGCGAACTGCTGACCATATTGTTCCTTCAAAAACCTTTCTTCCTTCAACACTTGCCTGTGGAATGTCAGCATGCCCAGAAAGATGTAAATGAGCAGAATCCAGCTTGGGAAGATTAGAAATTGCCCAACAAGCATCATGGCAAAACAGACATAAAGAGGATTGCGACTAATGGCAAAAGCGCCTGTGGTTATCAATCCCTGACCTGTATTATCAACCAAACCTACCCGAAAGCTTTTTTTGAAGGAGATCAAAGTCCAGACAAAAAGTATGATGGAAACCAGACAGACAATCACTCCGATCCACGCCATCAATTCACTGGTAAATAATTTTTGCCGCGGTATAGTAGGCAAACTCAACGCATTTGCAGTTATTAAATACAGGTAAAACAGCGCAAATGGAGGAATAATAAAGTCCTTTTTGTCTTTCGTGCCGAACTCAATTGCATCAATGCCATCCTTTTTCAGCATCTGCGTACGAATGAGTACAGAGGCAATCAATAGAACAAATGATATCACTCCAAAAAGTGGCTGCAAGGCTTTTGTGTTTGACTGTAAGAGCTCTTCTTCGCCGTCCCGATCAAATTTATTCTTTTGTCCGAAAAGAAACTTATTTGACTGTTTTTTCCGCAGCCTGTAACCAGCTTTCCCCGCTAGTAGTCATAGATAGTGAATTCAGTTCTTTTAAAAAGTTTCTTTCAGCTGTAACCTGGGTAAAAAAAAGGTAGTCAGATAAGGAAACAGAGAACCAAAACTTTAATTAATAAAAATTACTACTATGAACGGTGCACAAATTTTAGTTCCTATTTTAGTTCCACTTGGAGCATTTGCAATGGTATTCGGCATCATATACCTCAGAACCAGAGAAAACATGGCTTTGATTGAAAAAGGTAAGGACCCAAGATCTCCAAGACCGTATCAAAGCCTAAAAACCGGTCTGCTCTTTCTTGGTGCAGGTATTGGGTTGTTATTAGCGTTTCTCATTTCACGTAACTCCGGCGGCAGGCACAATGAGGCTATTTATTTCGCACTGATAGCAGTAGGTGGCGGAGTAGGGCTGATCTCTTCCTACGTCATTGAAAAGAAAGAGTGGTTGAAAGGGAGAGACACAGAATAAGTGAACGACTAATTAATGTAAACGCCGCAGCATCGCCGCTGCGGTTTTTTATTTTCCGAGAACTT
>JAEZJD010000258.1 GCA_023436425.1 Bacteroidota bacterium
AAATTACGGTGATGCACTACGGATAGCTGCAAACAAACACGACGTGGTAGGAATAAAAGTTTATGACAAAATGGACCGGCGGCTTCCAAACATGGGAATGGTAAGAATTGAAGATGCGGAAACAGGAAAACAACAGTGGATCGATACCAGCAGTGAGCTCGTGCGATACCAGCACGAACGTGAGTTCTTTCGAATTACAGATTACACGAATTATATTTTTAAGAAAAGTGGATGCAATCTGCTTCATGTGCGAACAGATGAAGATTACGCCAAAGTGCTTAAGCAATTTTTTATCAGTAGAACTAAATGATGAAGCGACGGCATCTTTTGTGGGCACTTCTATTTCTCTATAAAATACCGGCTGCGCAGCCGGTATCCGCATCTGTAGATAAATCCGGGATATTAATAGGAGAACAAATTCAGCTCCAGCTCAAAGCTTTTTTTCCTGCTGATCAGCAGCCTGCTTGGTTTACCATCGACACCATTCCGCATTTTGAGATTCTGGATAAATCCAAAATCGATACGGTGAAGGTGCAACAAGAAATTGTTCTCTCTCAAACTATAACGCTAACCAGTTGGGATTCGGGAAAGTGGATAATACCACCTTTTAGATTAGGCGCGGCGGAAACAAAAGCTGTCGCTGTCAAGGTGAGTTGGGCGCTTCCCTTCGATCCAAACAAACCTTACAACGACATTAAAGACATTAGAGATGTAAAGGTTAAGGAGCCTTCAAATTGGTATTGGTATTTTCTTGCTATCATTTTGTTGATAGTCATATTGATGCTGCTTTTTTCAGGAGAGAAAAAAAAAGAGAAGCCTGTTTCTGAATTAGATGTAAATGCCTACCAAAAAGCATTGCAACAAATAGATGCGCTGCAGCACGACGGCACTGCAGACAACAATTCAAAAGACTATTTTGTCAGATTGATCAATATTTTTCGCTGGTATTTGCAAAAGGGAAAGGGCATTCAATCTTATTCAAAGACTACCGGTGATCTCAGCATTCAATTGGAGCGGTTACACCTGCCACAAGATCAGTTCACCGTGCTAGTGCAAACGTTGAGATTATCCGATATGGTTAAGTATGCAAAATATCGTCCTGAGCTACAGGAAAGTAAAAATGCATTGGTTGTAATACGGGATGCAATTGTTGCAATTGAAAATAAAGATGCTGTATAACTGGTTTGAAAATATCGTATTCGCGAACGTTTGGATGCTGCCGTTTTTACTGCTGATTCCGGTAGTTGCGTGGCTGAGATACCGTACATCAAATGCACTGAAATCGTCGTTGACTGTGTCGACTGTGGATACCTTCAAAGTGAAGACGGGAAAAAATTTTTTAAATGGTTTGTTGTTTTGGCTCCGCATGCTCACGATTGCAGCACTGATTCTTGCTCTGGCACGTCCTCAAATTCAAAACTCGCAATCAAAAACAAAAGGACAGGGGATTGATATTGTCCTTTGCATTGATGTAAGCGGCAGCATGCTCGCACCGGATTTCGGCAGGAGAAGAATTGATGTAGCTAAAGACGTGGCAGCAGATTTCATTCGGCGTCGTCCTGTTGATCAGATAGCGCTTGTAATCTTTTCGGGGGAAAGTTATTCTTTGTCGCCCTTAACCACCAATCACGATGCGTTGTTGGAGCAGGTAAAAAGTTTGCGCAGCGGCATGTTGCAAGACGGTACCTTGATAGGAGAAGGTCTTGCTACATCAGTCGAACGTTTAAGCCAAAGCAGTTCAGCGTCAAAAGTGGTGATACTGCTAACAGACGGAAAAGAAGAACCGCCGCCCACCAGGATTATTGATCCACACACCGCATTGGAAATTGCGAAAGCAAAGAGCGTAAAGGTGTACACAGTTGGTATGGCTGCTGCTCCGGGAAGTGCCGCCGCAAGAGCCATTGGGATGAGAGATGCTACCACTGCATTGGATGAAGCGATGTTGACACGGATAGCCCGCGAAACCGGAGGCGCATACTTTCGGGCTACAGACGAGGAAGGTTTGCGAGAGATATATGCCCGGATTGACCGAATGGAAAAATCAAGTTTCGAGCGGATTACAAAAGCAAAAGTGGATGAGCAATATGGCTACCTGTTAATTGCAGCATTATTTTTTCTATTTCTCGAAATCACCCTTAGATATACTTTATTGCGTACTTTTCCTTAGAGATGAAAGGAGTTGTTTACAAATCGACTGGCAGTTGGTACAGCGTTAAAGATGAGTCAGACAGGTTGTGGAACGCCAGGATCAAGGGCGTGATTAAATTAGATGATATTTCATCCACCAATCCCATTGCCGTTGGAGATATAGTTGATTTTGAACCGGAGCCGGAAGGCGACCGCACTGCGATAATAACCTTTATTCATGATCGCTCGAACCAGATAGCGAGGCAATCTCCGCGCATCAAGCATCAGCAACACATTGTAGCAGCTAATCTTGACCAATCGGTTTTGATTGCCACAGTTAAAGAACCGCGAACATCGCAAGGATTTGTTGACAGATTTCTTGTTGGTTGCGAAATGTATCATGTGCCTGCCATCGTGGTATTCAACAAAATTGATCTCTACAAAGAAAAAGAACTCAAAAAGCTGGCATCGTTTGATCAGTTATACAGTGCTATCGGTTATAAAGTTTTTGCCGTAAGCACAAAAACGGGTGAAGGAATTGGCGAGTTAAACAAGGTGCTAAAAGGAAAAACATCGCTCATCAGCGGCCACAGTGGTGTGGGAAAATCCAGTTTTATCAATGTATTAATCCCCGGAGCGCAGTTGCGTACAAAGGATGTGAGTGGCTGGAGTGGAAAAGGATTACATACCACCACATTTGCGGAGATGTTTGATTTGCCATTCGGCGGAAGAATTATTGACACGCCGGGAATGCGGGAGTTCGGATTGATGGATGTGGAGCGGCAGGAGTTATCCGGCTATTTTCCAGAAATGCGGGAGAGGCTAAACGACTGCCAGTTCAACAATTGCTTGCATATTAACGAACCAGGATGTGCTGTAAAAGAAGCCGTCATCAACGGTGAAATATCAGAAGACCGGTACGTGAGCTACTACAATATTTTAGAGTCGCTTCCGGAGCAGAAATGGAGTTGATGTGAAAAACGACAATGGACTTTGTAAGAGTGCGGCGATTTCTACCGGTTATTGATCTGCAATGATCGGCTTTAGTCACGCTATTTTCTGATGATAATCCAAATTCATCAGCTTTCCTTCCAACACGTTTGCCAGTTCGACTACTGCTTTGTTATCACGCCTTCTTGCATCTTTCGTTTTCGTAGGGAACATAGAAATTCCATTATAAATGCTGTAATGGAGCGTAAGCGAATAATGTCCGAGATGAAAGTCCCAGCTGATGGCGTCGAAATCATCTTCTTTGTTAATGAAGCTAACCTTCAGCTGATCCTGAAGGATGTCGGCTACCTGGTAAAAACGTTTCAAACCACCGTCTCCGTCGATGACGGCTTCTGTGCAGCCAAGAGTTGTTCGTAGGGTGAGGCTCATTGGGTAAAAATTTAAATCATTAAGAATACAGTTTATAGACAATAAAGATGTCAATTTAGTTGCACAATTGCAATAGCTGTGCCCCGACTTTTATTATGATTTAAACTTTGGCTGTTTTTTGTTGTAGCTGCCGTCAATTAATTTTTCAGCGCCTACATTTTTACCGTTGGTGCCGCAGCCGTACTTTGGACCGAAAGCCTTGTTCCATAAGCTGCAGGAGCTTAGGAGAACGACGCAGAAGATGCCAATTATGTAGAACTTAGTTTTCACTATTTGGGTTTTAGTGATAACGTTAAAGTGTCGATCATATTGTTTTATCTGCTTCATTCGACGTGTCAAACCATTTGGCATAGCGCACATAGTTATTGGAAATACGATGAATTTCTCCTTCCAATTTTTCTGGCGAAATCTCTTTAACCTTTCTTGCCGGCACTCCCGCATAAATCGCACCACCTTCGCAAACGGTGCCTTCCAGCACAACCGCCCCTGCAGCGATGATTGTATTACTATGCACAATGGCTTCGTCCATCACTATTGCTCCCATGCCAATTAGCACATTATTATTGATAGTGCAACCATGCACAATTGCATTGTGCCCTATCGAAACGTCATCGCCGATAATTGTCTTCGATCGTTTGAAAGTGCAGTGAATGACAGCGCCATCCTGAACATTTACCTTATTTCCCATCTGAATCCTGTTCACATCGCCACGGATAACGGCATTAAACCACACGCTACACTGATCGCCCATTAATACATCGCCAACAATAGTAGCATTGGGAGCAATGAAACAATCTGCGCCCCATTTTGGAAACTTATCTTCAACAGGAAGGATGATGGCCATAAATACTCTGATGTTGCTGCAAATTTCCGTAAGTGAAACAACTTTGAACTTTAAAGTTTAAAGCTGAAACTTTGCTTCAATGAACCTCCGCCAGCTTTTCCTTCAACACGTTGCTCAGACCTCCGATGCACCGCTCGCCCTGGAAATCATTCATGCAGAAGGCTGTACGTTGACCGACGCTACCGGCAAAAAGTATTTGGACTTAATTGGTGGCATCAGCGTGGCAAACGTAGGTCACAGGCACCCTGAAGTGGTGCAGGCGATAAAAAAACAGATGGATGATTATCTGCACGTGATGGTTTACGGAGAGTTTGTGCAAAGTCCGCAAGTGCAGTATGCGAAGTTGCTGACCGAAAACTTACCAAAGTCTTTAAATTCTGTTTACTTGACAAATTCGGGTGCAGAAGCTGTGGAGGGTGCCATGAAGCTCGCAAAGCGATTTACCGGAAAAACGGAAGTTATCGCGTTCAATAATGCATACCACGGCTCGACGCAGGGCGCACTCAGCATCATCGGCAGTGAGTATTGGCGTAGCAACTTTCGTCCTTTATTACCTAACGTTCGTCACCTCAAGTACAATTCATCTGAAGATTTGGATTTAATTACGCGAGAAACAGCATGCGTGATCGTAGAGACAGTGCAGGGTGAAGCCGGAGTAGTTGCGCCGGAACGCGGCTGGTTTCAGGCACTACGTGACCAATGCAAGCAAACAGGCTCTCTCTTTATTTTAGATGAAGTGCAGGCAGGCTTTGGAAGAACGGGCAAACTGTGGGGATTCGAACACTTTGATGTTGTTCCAGATGTACTGATACTGGGAAAAGCATTGGGCGGCGGCATGCCTCTGGGAGCTTTCATTTCTGATATTGAAACCATTAATGTGCTCACGAATAATCCTGTGCTGGGGCACATTACGACATTTGGCGGACATCCGGTATGTTGTGCAGCAGGTATGGCGGCGATGACCGCTTTGATCCGCCAAGGAGTTTTGCAGTCAGTTGATGCTAAGGAACAACTGCTCCGGCGAAGGCTGAATCATACAGCAATTAAATCCGTGAACTCCTTCGGCTTGTGGATGGCGGTACAGTTTGAAAATTTCGAAACGTGCAAAAAGGTTATTGACGAATGCATTAAAAACGGATTGCTGACCGACTGGTTTTTATTCGCAC
>JAEZJD010000003.1 GCA_023436425.1 Bacteroidota bacterium
GTTATCTGCGCAGCTCGTTGGTGGTTTTTCAGTTTTTTATTTCCATTGCGCTAATCATTGCCACAATTGTCATCTACTCTCAACTCACGTTCATTCAGAAGAAGAAATTAGGATTTAATAAAGAACAGGTGTTCGTAGTAAATGATGCATATGTCTTAGACAAACAGGTGCAAACATTTAAGAACGAAGTTTTGAAATATCCTGAAATGGTGACAGGTACCGTGTCCGGCTACTTGCCCGTCGCCCCTTCCAATCGCGATAATGAATCGCTTTTTGCCGAAGGTCAGATTCAAAGTGACAGGGCCGTGTCGTCACAGCTTTGGACGATTGACCATGACTACGTGAAAACCTTTGGCATGCAAATGTTGCAGGGTCGCGACTTTAGCACAGACTTTCCTTCGGATAGTTCGGCAATGATCATCAACGAAACGGCTGCACAGCTGTTCGGATTTGGCACCGATGCAATCGGCAGAAAAATCACGAAGGTTGTAGATCTAAACACCCATCAGACAAAAGATTATACCGTCGTCGGGGTAGTAAAAAATTTCAACTTTGAATCGCTGCGACAAACAATTGGTGCATTGTGCATGCGTTTAGGATCGAGCACAGGCAATGTTTCTTTTCGAATGAAAACCGATAATTTGCCACAGGCAATTGCGCACGTGCAGAGTACGTGGAAAAAAATTGCACCGAATGAACCGTTCAACTATTCCTTCTTGAGTGAAGATTTCGACAGTATGTACCGGTCCGAAGAACGGGCAGGGAAAATATTCATGTCGTTTGCTGCACTTGCCATATTTATCGCATGTCTTGGATTGTTTGGTCTTGTTACTTACGCAGCCGAGCAACGCACAAAAGAAATCGGTATTCGCAAGGTGCTGGGCGCAACAATCAGCAATATTATCAACATGCTTTCAAAAGATTTTGTAAGGCTGGTGCTTGTGGCAATGGTGATAGCATTTCCTCTTTCATGGTATTTCATGAACAAATGGTTGGAAGACTTTGCCTTTCGCATTACAATAGATTGGAAGGTATTTTTTATCGCCGGCGCAGCAGCGGTTCTCATTTCGCTTTTAACGGTGAGCTTCCAGGCTGTAAAGGCAGCATTGACGAATCCTGTAAAAAATTTAAGAACTGAGTAAAGTAAATCCTGATGATAGAGCTACAACATGTTTCTAAATGGTATAACGTCGGGGGCAAACCGGTTTTCATTTTAAAAGACATTAATCTGGAGGTGCACGAGGGTGAGTTTATTTCCATCATGGGACCATCGGGATCGGGAAAGTCAACCCTGCTGAATATTATCGGAATGCTCGACAGTCCCTCCGAAGGGAAATATTTTTTTAACAACCAGTCAGTTTTTGCATTGAAAGAAAAACAGCGGCAGGAACTTTACAAAAAAAATATTGGTTTCATTTTCCAGGCATATCACCTAATTGACGAACTAACTGTTTACGAAAACATTGAAACTCCTTTGCTTTACCAAAGTGTAAAGTCCTCGGAAAGAAAGGCTATTGTCTCCGATATGCTGGACCGGTTCAATATTGTAGGGAAAAAAGACCTGTTTCCGTCGCAGCTTTCGGGCGGACAGCAGCAACTTGTCGGCATTGTGAGAGCGCTGGTAGCAAGACCAAAGCTGCTTCTGGCAGATGAACCTACCGGCAACCTGAACTCGACACAAGGCGCAGAGATCATGCAGCTCTTCGAAAAACTAAATAAAGAAGAAGGAGTGACGATCATCCAGGTGACGCATTCGGAAAAAAACGCAGAGTATGGAAAGAGAGTGATCAACCTGCTGGATGGACGCATTGAAAAATCAAATTCAAGTATCGCTATATGAACCAAAGATTTTTTATTGTAATCTGCTTATTTCTGCTGCATTATCCGGCAATTTCACAACGCCTTACGCTTCAGCAATGTATTGACTCTGCTCTGACCAACAACATTGGGGTAAAGCAAAATAAGTTACTCGTTGACGTATCTGAAGTAAACTGGCGACAATCCAAAGCAAATCAATTACCCGACCTGAACGCAAATGCTAATCACGGAATTAACCAGGGAAGAAGCATTGATCCGTTCACAAATACATACATCAATCAAAGCATTAATTACGCAGGCTACGGAATCAATTCCGGTGTTGTGCTTTTTAACGGAATGAACCTGCAGAATACAGTCCGTCAGAACGCAACAGCCCTCGAAGCGTCCAAAATGGAGCTGCAGCAAACGAAAGACAACCTTGTACTCAATGTAATACTCGCTTACCTGCAGGTGCTGAACAATGAAGATCAGCTGTCATCAACATCGAAACAGGCAGAAATTAGTCAGAAGCAATTGGAGAGACTGGAAATTCTGGATAAACAAGGAGCCATTAGCCCGTCGCAGGTGTCGGATGTGAGGGGACAACTTATGAACGATCAATTGGCAATTGTTGATCTGCGTAGTGCGCTGGAAAACTCCAAACTGAATCTTACGCAACTGATGAATGTGCCTTACAACAAATCAATTGTACTGGAAAGGATAGACGTCAACCAGATGTTAGAACGCTACGCAGAAAGCAGCAGCGACATCTATCAAAATGCATTGCAGCAATTCTCGCAGGTAAAAGCAGTTGAGTTAAGAACAAGAAGCGCTGAATATGCATTGAAGGCAGCGAAAGGACAATTGTATCCCACTGTCTCTTTAAGTGGCAATGTGCAGACCAATTATTCCAGCGCAGCGCAAAATGCAGGGCGGAAAATCGCGTACAATGAACAACTGGGCAACAACGTTTTTTCTGGATTAAACCTCGGTGTACGCATTCCTATTTTCAATGGCTTCCAGGTAAAAAATCGCATCCGCCTTGCTGACATTGAATTGAAGAACAATGAACTTATAGAAGAGAATACTAAAATACAACTGCGGCAACAAATACAACAAGCTTACCTGAACATGACCAATGCGTATGAACGATACAAAGTGTTACTTGAGCAGGTAAAAGCTTATGAGCAATCGTTTCGCGCAGCTGAAGCAAGATTTAATGGTGGGGTTGGCAACTCAGTTGACTTTTTAATTGCAAAAAATAATCTTGATCGCGCCAACATCAATCTGATAAGCGCTACATACGATTATGCATTGCGCACCAAAATACTGGACTACTACAACGGAAAAGAATTAAAATAGAAATTGTTCTTCTACCTCTGGTCCGCCAGCGTTTGTCGCTAATATGCAATCAAGAATTTCTGCTACTGCTAATGAATGTACCTTAGTCGGGTATGCTGCAACTTTTATCTTCTCTCGATTGGAAAGCTATCCTGCTGGGCGATGAAAAATGGCACTTTTTAGTTGAAACGTGCATTCGAACATTCGTCATGTTTACAGTGATACTGCTTAGCCTTCGGCTATTGGGTAAACGCGGTATCAAGCAACTTTCCGTTTTTGAGCTGGGTGTAATAATCGGGTTGGGTTCAGCGGCCGGCGATCCAATGTTTTATAAAGATGTTGGTTTGCTGCCGGGCATCATCGTGTTCGCCATTGTGCTGTCGCTGTACAAACTGGTAACATTTTTAATCAACAAATACAACAGCTTTGAACGATTCCTGGAAGGCGTCCCAACGTTTGTCATTGAAGATGGACGTTTACTGCTTTCCAACTTTGAAAAAGAGCCTTTAGCAAAAGACGAGCTCTTTTCACAGCTGCGACTGAACAGTGTTTCCCATCTGGGGCAGATAAAGCAGGCGCTCATCGAAACAAATGGAGAAATCAGTGTCTTTTATTTCGCAGATGAAAATGTAAAATTTGGTTTGCCAATCATTCCCGGACAAACGAAATATAAAATAGTTCCTGAAACAGGAATTTTCTCGTGCAGCAATTGCGGCAATACAGTTGAACTGGCGGCAGGCGGCTCAGCTACATGCAACACGTGTGATTGTCACGATTGGATTAAGGCGAAGAACGAAAAAAGGATAACATAGCATTTTCGGTTTCATCTTTTTCGACTAAGACGCTGTTGGTTTTAAGAATATCCGGCTATTTTGCTTTGCGTGCTAATTCGATCATAGCAGATAATTCTTCAGCGGCCGCATCGTCGCCTTCGTGATATCCGGCTGGTGCGAAGCGAATATTCCCATCTTGGTCGATCACATACTTCTGAGGTATGAAAGAAATACCGTAAGCGTCTCTTACATTATTCTTGCCCGTTACAGGATCTTCAAGGTCCATCAACACGCGGAACGGAAACTTGTTTTCAGCAATATAGTTTTTTGCAGCCGCCGTTGCGTTTGGCTCTCGTTCCCATGTATGTATAAAAAAGAACTTAACCGTCGTATCAGACTTATACTTTTCAACAGCCAATTGCATTGCAGGAAACCCACGTTTGCAGGGACCACACCACGTAGCCCAGAAGTCCAGCACAACTATTTTACCTTTTAACGACGCCAGCGAAACAGTATTACCGTCAACATCATTCAACTCAAACACAGGCGCGGGTGTGTTGATCATCTTCTTTGCCACTTCGTTTCTTAGCTTTTCCGAAAGGATCTTCTTAACATTGATTTCGTACTCAGCATAACCCACATTACTGCCCTTCGCCTTAGCATAAAGTGCCCTGAGGTTTGTTTTCATTTCCGGTGTTGCCTGGCCAACTCTTATCGCTTCATCTAATTTGTCAAAGGCTTCTTTTTCTCTTCCCAACGCCAATAGAATTTGCGAATAGATTGAATTTACTGACCCTAATGGCGCAGGAAAGGCCTTATACGACTTATCAATGGCAACTAAAGCATCTGCATATTTCTTCTGGGCATATAATACCTGAGCGTATGTTCGGTAAACATATTTCGCATTCGATGCTGCCATTCTCGCCGTTTGTTTATCGTTTCCATAAAGTGTCGAATCCTCAGAATACCGGATCGATTCCTTTAACAGAGTTGCCGCTTCGTGGATGTACCCATTCTGAAAAAGACTTATGGCAATCCTATGTCTGCCTTCACCGGCCCACGGTCCCGGTTTAAGAACCGAAGCATAGTACAGTGCTTTCTGTACAAGTCCTTGTTTCGCAAAGGCATCTCCAACTGAAACATATTCATAAGAATATTCCTGGGGGTAAGCAGTTTTAGGAGAATATTTTTTTAACCACGCTTTGAGAAGCGCCTCTTTTGTTGTCACATTCTTTTCAGCTCCAATCTTTTCTCTTTCCTCGTTTCTTACCATTATACCGTTCGGAAATCGTTGTCTTAAAATTGTTGCAATGGAGTCTGCTGTTACAGGATTCCCGGCCATGGTAAAAAACCGTTGAGCAACCAACCAGTCTTCCTCTCCTGGACTTTTTAAAAGATTGTACAATTGCTTTTTCAACAGCTCCTTGTCCTCTTCATTCTTTGAGTTCGCCAGTCTGTAGAAGTAACGGGCTGTGGTATCATTCCTCGAATCACTTGTTTGTGCAACAGCAGTAAATGCTATCAATAATATACAGCTCAGGCACAATATCTTAGTTCCTTTTTTCATTTTTTCTGCGTCTGGAGTACCGAAAATAAGTTTACATGTTTGCCAGCCTAAATAGTCGTTACGATTTCTTCGACTACTAAATCTTCTCCACTTGGAGATCGGGTAAGTTAACCCGAAGCGGCCTACAAATCCGTGTATCTTTTCATGTCTAGCAACAATGCTTTCATTTTATCGACAGGAAAATCTTCCTTATTCTTCGCTGCCTCAATTGCTTTTCCCTGCGCTGCAATAGCTTTTTGCTTCAGTCGTGCACGAAAGTACAGGTCAGCAATTTTAGCATAAGTAACAGGAATGTTCATGCTCCATGGGTAGTTGTCGAGTTGAGCCTGGTAGGCATCTGCACCTAGTATCAAAAGTGATTTCCGCAGATCGGTCTTCACTATTTCAAGCATGTAACTTACAGCATCAGTGATTGATTTGTAAGGAGGGTCATCGTAAACTTCCGTTTGGAATAATTCCCTCCCATAGACAGCCGCTTTATCCTGATCCGTTTTGATCAAAGACCAAAAGGTATAGTGTCCAACCCGAGGTGCAAATTTCAGTTTCGGTTCTTCACGAATCATCTTTTCTATCTCCAACAGCGCAGAATCAGGTTTGCCCGGATTGCCCATAAATCTATTTAGCCGCTCCCAGGCTTTGTTGTCCAAAGCCTGAATGCTCTGTTGTTCATTCATTTCTGCAACTGCCCCTGCTATATTCCACGACTGATTCACCACTTTAGGAAGCACATGATCCAGCTTTTTCGGATGTCCCATCCAGGCGATCCTTCCCTGCCGGTCGATGATATAAGCAAACGGAATCCCCCTTTCACCGGCGGCACGCAGCCACGATTCTGCCATATAATTACTGTCTTCCCGCCCCACATTGTAATCCATTTTTGGTCCCATACTGTGAACGAAAGAATCAATTTGTGCAGGCGATGTATTTGCTCGCTCCAGTATGCTGATGCCGGTTATCGTTGCGTCGTCTTTATATTGCTTTGCAATTTTTGACAGATGGGGCATGCCTGCAATACAGGGTAGGCACCATGTGGCCCAGAACTCTACAACATATACTTTTCCCTTTTGGAATTCAGTAACCGGTGTGCCTTTAATCCACTTACTTACTTTAACTGGTGGTGCCGGATCACCAATGTGCAATTTCACCGTTTCTGACTGCGCTGTGGCAGAAACAGCAAATACCATGAATGAGAAAAAGACAGACAAGCAATTTTTCATAGGTCTCGATTTTACTTATTGACCAGTTCTATCATGGCCGCGATCTCTTCCACCACAGCATCATCGCCGCTGCCTGCACCCGTAAATTTGAAACGAATGTTACCATTCTTGTCAATGACAAACTTGGTTGGAATAGCAGACACCTTGTAATCTTCCACCACCTTGTTAATTCCGTCTGCGTTTTTTAAATCCATGAGAACCTCAAACGGATACTTGTTATCAACAATATATTTTTTTGCGCTTAGTTCTGGCTTTTCCTCTTGCTCCCATGTATGGATAAAAAGAAAACGCACGTTAGGATCATCTTTGAATTTCTCCATTGCCAATTTCATTGCAGGGAATGACCTCTTGCAAGGTCCGCACCAGGTGGCCCAAAAATCAAGTATTACAGTTTTACCTTTCAGGTCCTGCAAAGACACTGTTTTGCCATCGAGATCTTTCAATTCAAACAGAGGGGCTGGTTGTTTGATGATCTGGCGTGAAAGTTCTTTTCTAATGTTCGCGGCAAGAATCTTCGCCAATGAAACCATGTATTCATCATACCCTTCTGTAGTACCCTTCACTTTTGGATATAATTGCTTCAGGTTCTCTTTCATGTCAGCGGTGGCCTGGCCTGCTTTCACTGCTTCATCGATAATTGCAAAAGCCTCTTTATCTTTTTTCAATTGAAGGAGAATTTTTGAATAAGTAGCATTTACGTTTGCACGCACCGACTTTGAGCTGTCATGTGCTTCCCTTATATACCGCAGTGCTTCTTCGTATTGTTTTTCCTTTAATAGCAGCTCTGCTAACGAGGATGTATAACCGATATATCCCGTCGCTGCAAAAGCAGCCCCGGGTGCCTTCCGCTCGGTGGTCATGTATTTGTACGAATTCGCTGCAGCTTTTTTCAGCAATTCGATGGCTTCCTTATTAAACCCTTTTCGCGCCAACACGTAAGCGGCTCCTGCCCATCCTTCTCCCTTCCAGGCAGGCGTTTCCACCATGTTTGCGTACAGTATTGCTTTTTTGACGTTGCCTGCTTCGGCATAAGAGGTCGAAATACTGTTTCTGGCATAGTCGTAAATAATTCGATCGTTCCCAAATTTTTCCGGCGGAAACTGTTTGATCCATTCTTGGTACAACGATTCTTTTTTTACCGCATCCTTTTCTTTAAAAACTGTATCCACTTTTTCATCCCTTACTAATTGCCCCAAAGGAAATTCCAGCTTAGCTGCTTTTGCGATGGAGTCTGCCGTATAATTTTTTTTCAACTGATAAAAAAATCGGCGGGCTGTTAACCAATCCGACTCTTTACTACTTTTTAGAAGCTGATAAAGGATGGTCTCTAATCTGGCTTTGTCTGATTCATCAGTTGAAGCTGCCAGTTTGCTGTAGTAACGCATCATTGAATCTGCGGGAATATTGGAAGCCTGCCCAGATGAATGCTGAAATGGCGCTGCCACAAAGACCAAAAAAAGAAGCAGAATTATTTTCATTGGAAAAGAATTTCTTATCAGATTGAATAAGTTGCGAAATCGTTGCAAAACAATTTATGCCAGTTCGTTTTGACTAATACCCGGGATTATTTACAAGATTGGGATTCGCCTGCATCGCCTGGTTGGGCAGCGGATACAGTTTTTGATTTGCCTGCCATTGTGGTTTGATCTTACCGAGAACAGCGTCAGCCTTCCCTAACCTTTTCAGATTAAACCAACGGTCGGCCCATTCTGTAAATAGCTCTAACCATCTTTCGCGTTCCAACGCCGCCAAAACGGCTTCCTTAGTCGTAGTGGAGGGCAGTTGTGAAATTCCGGCACGTTGCCGCACCAGGTTTAGATCACTCAATGCACCAGTCACATTATTTTGATTAACCCGGGCTTCCGATCTTATTAGGTACATTTCAGCTAAACGGAGGGTTACGTGGTACTCATTGCCGGCGGTGCCTGAACGTACTTTATACTTATAGGGATAGAGATATGTCTTTCCGCCATAAACTAACGGTTTAGTCCAATTTGCTTTGCGTAAATCATTTGGCTCAAATGCGTTCGCCAGCGTGTCGTAAAGAACCACATTGGGCGTAGTAGATGCAGGAATGAACTCTCCGCCCCAACTTGTTACCCCCGTACTGCTCGCGACTTGCAAAATCACTTCATTGCTGGTCTTCACAAAAACCGAGTTGAGATCAGTGACAAGGCTGTAAGTGCCGCTGCTGATAACCTCAGAGGCTTCAGCTTCCGCCATCGCCCAATTCTGCTGGTAGAAATAAACCCTTGCCAGTAAAGCAGCTGCTACTCGCTTGTTTACCCTCGCTCTTTCGATAGATGGATAATTGTTGGTCAAAAGATCTTTTGCACTATTGAGATCAGCAACAATCTGTTGGTATACCTGTGCGACGGGTGTACGAGGCAATAATCCGTTTGTCAATGCATCGGTATTGATCACAAGTGGTACATCGCCAAAGAAATTGACCAAATAAAAATAACTCCATGCGCGCCAGAATTTAGACTCAGCGAGTAGCTGGTTTTTTACTGAGCTGCTTAGCGTAGCTGAAGCTTCAAGATTCCGGATCGCATAATTGGATCGTCCTATATTGGCATACAAGTCCGACCAAAGTCCATTTAATTCATTGCCTGCTGTGAGTGTATTGTTTTTGAAGTTGTCGAACGATGTGTTGGTAAGGTAGTACGCTACATCTGCACTCATCGCACCAAATTTTGTGATATTGAAAGCAATCGAATTGTTCTGTGGGTTTGTATTCGCCACCCTGGTGTACATTGCCAGTACTACACTCGTTGCAGTAGCTGAGTCGCTGCATGCCTTGTGGTCCGGTAACGATGAAGGGGGCGGTCCATTTTCAACAAACTTTCGGGATGATGAAAACAACAGTATGACTGCAGCCAAAAGAAATATGCA
>JAEZJD010000044.1 GCA_023436425.1 Bacteroidota bacterium
GCATATCCGTAGGTGAGTGCAAGTTGTGGCGTGTACCGTAGGCTTTGTTAAACCGGAAGAGTGATTATGAAAGTTGCTCCTGTGCCTTCTTCTCCTTCAGCTACTATGGTGCCATGATGCCTTTCAACGATTTTTTTACACAGTGCCAATCCCAAGCCCGTTCCTTCGTATTGCTGCTGACCATGCAATCTTGAAAACGGTTTGAAGATCGCCTCTGCATCAGTAGGACCAAAGCCAATGCCATTGTCCTTCACCGTTATTTGCACCCGCTCACCCTCTTTTTTAGAGGTGATATTGATGACGGGAGCAACACCTTCTCTGGAAAACTTAAGAGCGTTGTACAATAGGTTATAAAACAGCTGTTGAATGAGCACCGGCATTCCCTCAACTATCGACAGTCTCTCGTTTTGAATTGTCGCAGACTTCTGAGTGATCACAAGCTCAAGATCTGATTTGATGTGTGCAATGACTTCATTCAGATCAACACTTTCAACTTTTTGTTTCGATGCTCCCAAGCTCGAATACGATAACACACCGTCGATCATTGCAGACATGCGAAGCGCTGCATTTTCAATTTTCTTCGCGTACTGTGTTGCCCTGGGCGGTAACTGTCCATCCAATTCCTGCTGTAAAAGAGATATGAACGTTCCCACTTTGCGCACGGGTTCTTTCAAGTCATGACTGGCGACGTGTGCAAACTGCTGCAGATCCTCATTAGAGCGCTGAAGTTCTTTTGTTCTTTCCATCACAAGGTTTTCCAACTTTTCCTCTGCTGTTTTTTGCTCATCAATGTCGGTGTTTGTTCCTATCCATCGATAAACTTTTCCCTCGTCGTCTTTAATTGGAATTGCTCGTGTGAGAAACCAGCGGTAAACACCATCATGCCTGCGCAAAGGAAAAGTGAGTTCCCACGGCTCATCTTTTTTCCATGCGCTTTTCACAAAATCAATCACACGGTCTTTATGTTGTGGATGGTGAACCTGGTCCCAACCCCACCCTTTCATTTTTTCAAGAGTAGTTCCCGTAAACTCGTACCACCGCTGATTGTACCAATAAACCCATCCGTCAGCATCGGCCATCCATGCAAGGTTTTGAATGTTGTTGGCCAATGTGCGAAAATCTTCTTCACTTTTTTTCAGCGCTGTCTCCGCTTCTTTTTGTTTGGTGACGTCGTAACGCGTTACAAGTACGCTGCTATAATCATCTCCTTTTGGAAGGGCGATGGAAACAAGGGTGAAAATCTTTTTGCCCTTAACTGTCCTGAGCATGCATTCCCCCTCAAAAGCTGGTTGTTTGTTCACCATTGCCATCAACTCGTCCACAAAAACGGGAACAGCACCAGCATCAAAAATGACGTGAAGACCTTTTCGCAAATCGTTTTTGGATGATGCTTCAAACATGTCAACGCTTGCTTTGTTAACGTTTGTTACTTTCACAAGCGACATTAATCTGTAAACTTCATCGGGATTTTCAAGCAGGTAGCTTTTGAGCTGTTCGCCCTTTTCCTTCGCAAGAACCGTCAGTTCTTTGATGAGTGTATTAAAGTCTTCATCCCAAATAGAAACCTGCACATTTTCGAAGATGTTGCGGTACCGCCCTTCGCTGCGCCGGATTTTTTCCTCAGCCGTTTTTTGAATGGTGATCTCTGTCGATGACAGCAGTACCATATGCAGCTCACCTTGTTCGTTGTGTAAAGGTGTAGCCTTCGAGAGTATCCAAAGTGGTTCACCGGTGCTTTTGTTGAACACGTTGAGAACCGCTTCTGTGGCAATGCCTTTTCTTAATGCAATTGCACCCGGCAGGTCTTCGGGATCAATAGGCAATCCATTCTCATTTCTGATCTCGTAAACTTTTGTCGCTCTTTTACTCAACGCATCGTGATCTTCTTCTTGTAAAAGTTCGTCTGCATTTGCATAATTCATCAAATGTGCTGCAGTATCGTTGGCAAGTAATATTTTTCCTTTTTTATCTAACAAAAAAATTGCCGCGGGAACGTTGGAAAGTGTCAGCTGAAGTTGATCGTTCGTATGCTTCAGCGCCAGTTGCGTTTTTTCCTTTCCGTGATATTTCTGTTCACCGCTACTGCTCCAATGGTGATGCCATTGTTGTCAACCACATTCGCAATTGAGGCGAGCACATTGACCTTCGAACCGTCTCTCGTATATTGAATTACTTCTCCGCGCCAACTGTTGTTTTTGGACAATGATTCCGGCCAAGCCTTTTTGTCTTCGGGAGAAAGGAATTCTGTTTTCAAAACTTCCGCCGCAGGTCTGCCTATAACTTCATCCTCTTTAAAGCCATAGAGTTCCTCAGCGCCTTTGTTCCAGCTTATGACCTTGTATTCAGTATCGGTGCCAATCACAGCATCGGCAATGTTTTGTGTGAGTATGGAGGCAAATTCAAGTTTCTCTTCGGCTGCTTTCAGGGTATGAATGTCAGTGGCTGTTCCGAACCACTTGACAACTTTTCCTGCCTTGTCTTTCTCGGGAATTGCCCGGCTCAGGTGCCAGCGGTACGTATCGTCCTTCATTAACACCCGGTGTTCCTTTTCGTAAATACTTCCTGTGGCAACGGCTTTAGCCCATGCGTGCTCCGTTGCTTTTTTATCCTCCGGATGAAGCAATCCGTTCCAGCTCCACCTTCCATCGGAATGTTTTACAGCTCCTTTGTATTCAGCTACCCTGTCGCTGTAGTAAGAAACCACACCGTCGGAGTCGGCAATCCAAACTAATTGTGGCAAGGCATCGGCAATGTTTCGCAAAACGTTTTCGCTGTCGTCTTGTCCACTATGCGGCTCACTGTTACTTGGCTGGGAGGAAATCATAAAAGACAGAAACTATGAAAATACTGAGTTCTTTCAGACGTCACAAATGAAGTTGCGCTGCTCACGTAAAATCAGGTGAATGATAATCGTTCAGATGTATGATAAGATTGCCGCCTGAACAAATGAAAGAAGTAAATATTCAAAAGGAAAAGTTCAAAACCATACACGGCGTCTTCAATTGGAATCGTGAGAATTCGAATTCCAAGATTTTCATCATTGTTGTAGCTGACAACTGGTTCAGCCAAACCGCTGCCGGTGAGCAGTCCGTTTACAATCAAGAAAGGAATGAGCAAAACTGCATAAGTGGTAAGCGCCTTACTGAAAAAATCAACCTTCAAAACGAATTCGAGAAGCAGACAAATAGCGGCGGTGCTGATGAAAGTAAACGAAGTGTACACCTGGTTAATGTGAGCAACTCCGATGATGAACAAGACTGCTGCAAGTGACAAGCAGACAATTGTTTCTGTCCTTTTCTTCCACTTCAAATTCCAAAATTTGTTTAAGCAGAAGTATGTAAAAACGCATGCAAAAGGGATGCATATGAAAAAGAGAATTTCTTCAATGGGAAGTCCAAAAATATTGAGTCCTATCAGGTACTTCGGATTAAAGTTCCATACACCGCGAGCAGTAAAATAGGCATCCCACGAAATGAAAATTAGTGCGACGACCACTGCTGCCATCAGAAAACTTTTCCACTGCTTGTAAAATTTAATCTTTGGGTGAAAAGAATAAATGAACGGGATCAGTACTGTAAGAAAATTGATCAGCAGATAAGTAAACTTCATGCTGTGCTCCTTTTCTGATCACGGAAATATTTCATTGGCACCCACAACATTCCAAAGCATTCTCCATCTTCTTTGTCAATGTGTTTATGATGCATTTTGTGGGCACGCCTGATTGCCCGGAAATACCGGTTATCAGTATTTCTGAACATCTTAAACCGTTGGTGAATGAACACATCGTGAACAAGGAAATATGCAAATCCGTAAATCGTAATTCCTAATCCAATCCAAAATAAAAAATTGTATTCCTGCTTCATTCCAAAATACAAACAGGCAATTCCGGGGATAGCGAAAATGAGAAAGAAGAAGTCGTTGTGCTCAAAGAACCCGTAGGTCTCTTTTTTGTGATGATCTCTATGCAAGCGCCACAGCAAACCATGCATTAAATATTTATGCGTAAGCCACGCAACTGCTTCCATACTGCAAAAGGCAGCAATGGTTATCAAAATATTTATTGCCACTTCCATAACACACTTGTTTTAGGCTCGTGATAGATTAGTGCGAAAGTTCTTTATCACTTTCGGCAAACATATTTTCATCCATTCTGTATACCGGCTTTCGTGAAGATGAATGTCTTCCTGCAACTCTTCAAAAGCCACATATTTCCAGTCCTTCACCTCCAATGGATTCGGCCGCGGCAAAGCATCAGTGAACCCAAAATACACATGATCGAACTCATGTTCGACGAGATTGTTTTGCATTTCCGCCCGGTAAGTAAAGCTGAAAGCAAAATTCACATCACAGCTAATGCCCAATTCGTCACTCAACCTTCGTCTCACTGCATCTTCCGTGCTTTCGGAAACATTCGGGTGACTACAACAAGTATTCGACCAAAGGCCTGCCGAATGGTATTTACAATCCGCCCTTTGCTGCAGCAACAACTCTCCTTTCGAATTAAAAAGAAAAACAGAAAAAGCCCGATGCAGCAAACCCAACCGATGCACCATCAGCTTCTCCATGCCGCCTACTTCGTTGTCGTTTTCATCTACCAAAATGACGTATTCATTCATGAAACATCTGTTTTTCTTTTGCGCTCACGTGTTCTGAAGTTCTGAAAAAAGAAGCAATCATTTGCTTTAACTGTAAATCTGTGATCGATTTGTAAGATCTTATCACAAACAATTTATCTGAATTGATCGAACTCTTATAACCAAGAAAAAAAGGAATATTGGTCTGAACGGCAAAGCGCAAAAACCTCAGCTCAACATTTTCGCCATCACTAGCTATCGCCTTCTCCAACAGGTTTTTGCCCGTGTTGAAATTCGAATATTTGGAAATGGGGCTGAACAGATGATTAGCCATCATCATCGTAGCACAGCCGCGGTAGCCGGCGTAAACAGCGTTTGTTTTATGGTCGTAGTTACGAAGCAGAGAAACGAGCCGCTTGCATGAAGATTCATTTGCTGCCGCTTGTTGGTACAATGATCGTATTTCGAACAGCGATGGCTCAGAAACGTAATTGGAAAATGACATTAGAAAGAGAAACAATAGTTTCATACCAGGTTCATTTTGTACTGTATTAAACTATTCACCATCAGTCCTATTTTTTTCCTGTTGCTAATTCGGATTCTTTTTTTCATCACTTCTCTGCTTTCGAGTTTCCTTATTTTATTGAACAAGGACTTGTAATATACATAAGCAAGGTAAACGCCTGCTTTTGAAGACGACGGTAACTGCTTTATTCCTTGTAGCGCCACGTCAAAGTCATTTTTGATTTCAAGCTCAATCTGCTTCTTTGTATTGCTGCAAAAAGACTCCCATTGCACCCCAGGAAAGTAAATTCTGCCTAGAATATTGTGATCGTGCTGCATGTCGCGTAAAAAGTTCACCTTCTGAAAAGCAGCGCCCAGCTTCATAGCATAAGGCTTCAGATGATCAAACATTTTTTTGTCGCCTTCAACAAATACGTGCAGACACATCAATCCTACAACTTCGGCGGAGCCCAAGATATATTGTTCATATTTTTCGGGATCGTAATCGACCGGCTCCAGGTCCATCTCCATGCTTTGCAGAAAACATTCAATAAGTTCAACGTTTACTTCGTATTTGTGAACGGTTTGCTGAAAAGCATTTAGGATCGGATTACAAGAAATCTTATCATCAATGGCATCGTAAGTATCCTGCTTCAGTTTAGCAAGCAATCGTTTTTTATCAAAACCATGAAAACTGTCGACTATTTCATCGGCAAGTCGCACAAAGCCATAGATAGCGTGAATGTGTTTGTGCAACCTGTTATCAAGAAAATAAATTCCTAACGAAAAGGATGTGCTGTACGTTTCCGTTGTCAGCTTGCAGGTCATGCTGGAAACATGGTCAAATAGTGACTTCATTCTTTTGGCGTTTAAAATATTTTACTAACTGATCTGCGGCCAGTTTTCCGGATATAAGCGCAGGTGGCACTCCGGGTCCGGGCACTGTTAGTTGACCTGCGTAGAAAAGATTTTTGATTTTTTTGTTGACGATCTTGGGCTTGAAAATCGCTGTTTGTTTTAAGGTATTTGCCAGCCCATATGCGTTTCCTTTGTACGAATTATAATCGGAGATAAAATCAGAAACACAATAGCTTCTTTTATAATCAATGTGTTGCTCAATTTTTTCCCCTACATGCTTTTCCAGCCGTTGTAACATCACCTTGAAATAGTTTTCCCTTTGGGCAGAGGTATCCTGCAGTCCGGGAGCTATGGGCATTAAAAAGAATAAATTTTCATGACCTTCAGGTGCCACTGATTTATCCGTTTTTGAGGGGCAACAAACGTAAAAAAGCGGCTTAGATGGCCAGCTAGGTTTTCTATAAATTTCGATCGAATGTTCCAGGAGATTTTCGTCGAAAAACAGCGTGTGGTGCTTCAATCGGGGCAGCTTTTTATTCAATCCCACATAATAGATAAGGCAGGAAGGCGCAAATGTCTTTTTGTTCCAGAATTCGCTTGTGTAATTTCTATATTGCCGGGGCAAGAGTGTTCTTTCCACATGCTCGTAATCTGCTGATGCAATTACGGCATCAAAAAAATGTTCTTCGCCATTCACTTGCACACCATTGGCCTTTCCATCTTCCACGATAATTCTATCAACAGCAGAATTGAAGTAAAACTTACTCCCTTTTTCACTTGCGATTTTTACAATGCTTTGAATTACTTTCCCGAAGCCACCCATCGGGTACCACGTTCCAAGCTTTAGTCCGGCATAGTTCATCAAGCTGTAAAGTGCCGGGGTTTCCTGCGGCATGGCACCGAGAAAAAGAATTGGAAACTCCATCAATGCTTGCAAACGTGGATCGGAAAAATATTTTCTTACATGTTCACTGAAAGACGAAAACACTTGCAGTCGCATCATGTTACCAATGACGTTCATATCCGCAAACTCGTAAAGGGACAAACCTGGTTTGTACACCAACGAGTCCATTGCTGTCTTGTACTTCGCTTCCGCTTCCTGCATAAAAGCCCTCAGCCGTTCGCTGCTTCCCTTTTCGATGCTCTCAAAGACAGACCGAAGGGCGGAATAATTTGCAGGAATACTTATGTTATTTTCCTTGAAAATGACTTCGAAAGAAGGGTCCAGCAGTTGGAGCTCATATAAATCTGAAACGCTATAGCCAAAGTCCTGAAAAAACCTTTCGAAAACATCCGGCATCCAGTACCAGCTTGGACCCATATCAAACAGATAGCCATTTGGAGTAGTGAAAGTGCTGGCTCGTCCGCCGGCGGCAGCTTTTTTTTCAAAAACAGAAACCCTGTATCCTTTTGAAGATAAGTAAGCTGCTGCGCTTAAACCGGAAAAACCGCTACCTATGATGGCTACTGAAGGCAAATGGTTTGTTTAAATTTTGTTTGTAAAATCTAAACAAATGTATGCAAAATCTGTTCCAGCTCAGAAACAGACTTCAACCACTTTATATTTTTTTTGGGAAATGGTGTTGCGGTGTGTTCATCGGCGGCTATGAATATCCTTGCTTCTCGGAAGTGAGAAGCCAGATCTAAGATATATTTTGCATGAAACTCCGGAGAATCCCTTCGCACGAAAAAAGTAAGCAAAACGTCAGGGTTCGTTTCTCCCGCAGCATCTACCACAGAAGAAAAGGGGACATTTGTTCCCAAATAAATGGGGCGGTGACCCGCTTGACGGATCAGGTATGCTGCCATCAGCAAGCCCATTTCGTGCAACTCGTCTTCGGGCAAAAAGCACAACCATCGTGCAGCCGTGTCCTTCGGCAAGGGCAGAGAATTGATAGCGGTAAATAATTTTTGCCGAATCAAATTGGAGATGAAATGCTCACTGGAAGGCGGAATTTCGTTGCTCGACCACATTAAACCGATCCTGTTTAACATAGGGTAAATGATCCATGTATAGGCATCTCTCAGTGAATAACGCATTAGCGTTTTTGTGAAGAAGCTTTCGAACGCTTCTTCGTCAAACCGCAAGCCGGCAGATACCAGTTGGCTGATCAGATACTCGTCGGGCTGGTTGCCGGGAACGATTTGAAGTTCCTGCACCAACTGAAACAGTTGTTCATCTTTCATCGAACAGAGCTCTGAAGCTTTGTACCCAAAGGGAATAAGACTTGCAATATTCAGCAGTCGACGCAGTTGCGAGTTATCGTAATAGCGTGTATTGCCTGCAGATCGTTGGGGCTTTAGCGCCTTATAACGCTGCTCCCAAATACGAATCGTGTGCTGCTTAATGCCCGAAAAACGGGAAAGGTCTGATATTGTGAATGTATTCACTTGTTTAAAGATCAAAAATAAAACTTAGACAACGAAGATGCTTAAATTTGTTTGATCTGTTATGATGCAACTTCCAGACCTGTCACAACCAATTCCATTTCTTGTCGCGATGCTTGTCATCTTTCTTGTGGTAGTTGGAAGGTACTTTTTGGTAGCGGGCATCTTTTATTTCGTTTTCTACTTTTGGAGACCGGAAAAATGGCAAAGAAGAAAAATCAGCCAGCGCACATACTCAAGTAAACAGCTGAAGACGGAAATTACCTGGAGCATGATCACTGCTTTCATTTTTGCAGTGGCAGGAGCGATGGCCGGATTATTATGGCAAAAAGATTGGCTGAAGGTATATACCGACACTTTTGAATACCCGTTGTGGTGGCTGCCAGCTAGTTTTTTAATCTCGGTGATTCTTCATGAAACCTACTATTATTGGCTGCACCGGTGGATGCATCATCCCAAGATTTTTCGTGTAGTGCACAAGGTGCATCACGAAAGCAACATCACTTCGCCATGGACCGCATTTTCATTTCACCCGCTCGAAGGGCTGCTGCAGGCCATTTTCTTACCTCTCTTGCTAATGGTTTTGCCCATGCATCTTTATGTACTTCTGGCGCAGCTCACATTTATGACGTTGAGCAGCGTTGTTAACCATCTTGATATTGAAATCTATCCTCGTAAGTTCAATCAACACTTTGTAGGCAAATGGCTGATTGGTGCCAGTCACCACTCGCTGCATCACAAACAATTCAAATACAACTACGGCTTGTACTTTACCTTTTGGGACAAGTGGAAAAAAACGGAGAGCCCTCATTATCAAAAGCTGTTTGATGAAAAGACCGCCGAACAGGTGCAATCAAATTTGCCTTAACTTCAATACTCTTTCGCCACCAAAACCAACGTCATGAAAAAGATCTTCTTTTTTCTGCTGATTTCATTTTCACTATCGTCCCTGGCACAAAAAACCTACTGGCAACCCGAGCAGGTGATGAAAATGAAAAACATCTCCGCGGTCGAGGTGTCGCCTGATGGAAGTAAGGTAGTTTACACTGTGCGTGAAGCCGTAATGACGGACGACCGAAGTGAGTACGTCAACCAAATTTATATCGCCAACACCGATGGAAGTAACGCGGTGCAACTCACGAGAAACGATAAAAACAATTCGTCGCCCAAATGGAGTCCCGAAGGAAAATGGATTGCATTCACCAGCAATCGCGATGGCAAAAACAACCTATACCGCATAGCGGTAGAGGGCGGTGAAGCAGAAAAGTTGACAGACGTAAAAACCGGCATTAATAGTTTCGACTGGAGCCACGACGGCAGCATGATTGCTTTTGTTCAAACAGATGCTCCTTCTGATGTAGACGAAAAAAACAAAAAGGGAAAGAACGATTGGTACTTTATGGATGAAGAATACAAGCAAGCCAGATTAAGTGTTTTGTGGATTAATCAAAACGACACGGGTGGAAAAAGAAAAGTTCAAAACATTACAAAGGAGAATAGAAACATTTTCGGCTTCGACTGGAGCCCAAACGACGAATGGATCGCTTATTCACACGGAGTTTCAGCGAGGGTAAATGACCAGGTTTATTCTGACATTTCCTTGATAAATATTAAAACGGGTGAGCGGAAAGACATTGCCGCAACAGGTGCAGGAGAAACGAATCCCGTGTTTAGTCCCGATGGGAAAATGGTAGCTTTTCAATCCAGTGAAGACCCCGTAGTTTGGGGTGGTAAAGAAATAATTAAGATCTATAATCTTGGATCCGGAAAGGCAACGTCACTACCGACTGTTCCCAATGATGAAGGAGGATTACTTGGCTGGAGTGCAGACGGCAAGTACGTATACGTTTTAAGCGCCAACAGAACGCTGCAGAGCATCTATCGCCTAAGTGTTGTAGGCAATGAAGTAGTGGAATGGAACAAAGGAAGCAAAGACTTTATTACCAACGTTTCATTGAACAGAACAGGAACTCATTTTGGATTCACTCTGCAAAGCCCCACTAAGCCCGCCGATCTTTATGTGAGTTCTGTTGCTTCTTTTAATCCTATTCGCATCTCCAACATCAATCCTGATATTGCGAAGCATCCTGTTCCCAAAACGGAAGTGATTACATGGAAATCAGCAGACGGCAAAGAAATAGAAGGGCTTCTTACTTATCCTTTGAATTACGAGGCGGGCAAAAAATATCCATTTATCCTGAACGTGCATGGCGGTCCTGCAGGTGTATTCCTTCAAACGTTCGTAGCGGGCAATGGTGGTGCCTACCCGATCGCCGCTTTTGCAGAAAGAGGATTTTTCGTGTTGCGGCCGAACCCAAGAGGCTCATCCGGCTATGGTGTTGATTTTCGTTTGGCAAATCAGCGGGACTGGGGCGGCGAAGATTACAAAGATTTGATGACCGGTGTAGATCATGTAATCAAAATGGGTATGATTGATCCTCAGCGCATGGGTGTAATGGGCTGGAGCTATGGTGGTTTTATGAGCACCTGGATTATTGGACATACAGACAGGTTCAAGGCAGCAAGTATTGGCGCTCCCGCAACAGATTTAATCGTTCAAAATCTTTCCGACGACATTGGTGGATTCGTTCCTTCTTACATGAAAAAACATCCGTGGGAAGATTGGGAAATCTACAATGAACGTTCTCCATTACGCTATGTACAAAATGTGAAAACGCCTGTGCTTTTGCAACACGGAGAATCGGACATCAGAGTTCCGTTTAGTGAAGGCGTCATGTTGTACAACGCATTAAAAAGGCGTGGTGTTCCCGTTCGTTTTCTTGTTCTGCCTCGCCAGCCGCATGGACCAACCGAACCAAAGATGATTCAGAAAGTGATGCAAACAAATCTCGATTGGTTCAGTAATTATCTGAAGGGAGAAAAAAGAACTTTGTAAGAGATAAACTATCGTTTTTCACCCGTGCAGATTAGCGCTTGCATAGGAACATTGCTCGATTTTTCGCCATAAACTTCGATGTACTTTTTCCTGCATGTAGTTCTCAGCTCTTCAACTTCTGCGGCTGATTTTTCCGCGAGGAACGATGCAAGCGGTGTTCCCTCTAAAAGTCCTGTGAGAAGATCATCAATGGAGGCATATCCGGATATTAACGACACTACTGCAATCTGAACATTTTTGAAGGAAGCATTCCTCATCATGTTATTAATAGCATCTCTGTCATTGAATGAGAACGGACCTTCTTCCCAGAAGGCCGGCGCTTCACTCCCAAACTGTTCTTTCAATACATCATTTAGAATGCCGGTGTGTAAGTTATGCTGCAGGCTGTCCCAAGCGCTGAAAATGAAAAGTCCATTCGGCTTCAGCACACGGTATGTTTCTTCAAACGCTTTTTTCTTGTCGGGAAAAAACATCACTCCAAATTGACAAACTACAAGATCGAAGGATTCATTGTTGAATGGAAGTTTCTGTGCATCGACTACCTGCCACCGTATTCTGTCGTCTGAAACATTTTCTTTGGCAACGGCAATCATCTCTGCATTCAAATCTGTTGCGGTTATTGTGCCACCATCGGATAAAAGTGTCAGCAAATGCTTTGTCACCCGACCTGTGCCGCAGGCAATTTCAAGTATGCTTGAATATTGTTTTCCTGACAGCATTTCGACAAGGTGTGTGGCGTATGGTTCGAACAGAAAAGGACCAAGGTACTTGTCGTAATTAGATGGAACGGTTCCATGAAATGCAAGTTGTGAAGCCATATAACCTTTGGTTTTTTTCTAAAGTAAAGATTTTCAATGGCTTCATTAATGCACCGCTTCACCGTCAGTGTTTTTCTGTTTAAAATCATCTTTTTTCTGCATATCAAAATCTACCTTTTGCTTGAATTTCATCTCTTCATCAAAAAACTTCGTTTATGAAAAAGTTGTTTCTCATCGCTTGCATTTCAATAACCTTCTCCGGTTGGGCGCAACAATGGGCAAAACAATATGAAAGTGTCGACGACTGTATTTGCGGCTTGGCACTCGTGAAGAAAGATGGCAAAAAAGGTTATGTGGATAAGGAAGGAAAGTTGATTGTGCCGCTGGTGTATGATGATGCAATGCATTTTGCCGAAGGCTATGCACCCGTTGCAAAAAAAGGCGTTTGGGGTTATTTAGACAGCACCGGTAAAGAAGTAGTGTCGCTGCAGTATGCAGACGCAATGCCTTTTGCAGAAGGACTGGCGCTTGTACTTAAAGGAACTCACTATGGCTTTATTGATAAAACAGGAAAATTGAAAATTCCTTTCGTGTATGACAATGCTTCCAGCTTTTCCGAAGGGTTTGCTGCTGTGAGCAAGAATGGATTGTATGGATATATCAATAAATCTGGAGAGGTAGTCATTCCACTAAAATATGCGTACGCAGTTTCATTCAGCGACGGCGCGGGAAGAGTAAAGAAAAATGGCAAGTGGTACACTGTTGACCAAAACGGAAAAGAAACTGCCCAATAAAGAGTTAGCTTTCTTGGACCCATTGAGCCTCGTCAGAGCTCCCGTACTTTTTTAATTGTTCGGCAATTAATTGACTCACTTCTTCTGCCCTGTTGTGCACCAACATGTGCGTGCCGCCGTCGATCAGTACATCTGCTTTTACGGTTTTGTAGGGAAAAACTAAGTCGTGAGTTCCATGGATGTGGAAAAGGTTGGATGGTCTTATCTGATTTCTCCAGTTCACAACTGCATTCACCGACCAACGCATGTAATTGGCGGTGGCTGTTTGCATATATTCTTTGAACAATGTTCTTTCTCTTTCGGTCCTGGCTCCGAAAAACCAGTTTACAAGTGGGCTATACCATTTGAAGACTATACTCGGAACCCATTGTTGCAATCGCAGCAACTTAATTAGTCTGTAAAGGGCGGGAAGCTCTTTGTTAGTAGAGATGGATGAAATGATGATGATTCGTTTCGGACGAGTCATTTTATTCAACTCGATTGCCATAATGCCTCCAAGCGAAACACCAACGAAAAGAAAATCTTCATCATCATCCATCTGCGCCATCATGCGGTTAGCATAATGCGCCAAAGTCTCATTTTTCAGAGGCTCAATCCATCGAATGTATTTAACATTGACTTCTTTCGGCCAACTCAGATTCTCAAATAATCTTTCATCGGCTGCCTGCCCACTAATACAGTAAATAGTTGGACGAGTCAATTGAATTAGCTGTGACGATCAAAATGTTCAGCCACTTTATTCCAGTTGATCACATTCCAGATGTTCGTCAGGTATTCCGGACGGCGGTTTTGATATTTCAGATAATACGCATGTTCCCACACATCAATTCCAAGAATCGGATGTCCTTTCACTTCTGCAACTTCCATCAGCGGGTTATCCTGGTTTGGCGTTGATGTCACTTCCAGTTTGCCATCTCTCACAATGAGCCATGCCCAGCCACTTCC
Organism: Bacteroidota bacterium; assembly: GCA_023436425.1. GTDB lineage: Bacteria > Bacteroidota > Bacteroidia > Chitinophagales > Chitinophagaceae > Flavisolibacter. The sequence goes on from JAEZJD010000044.1 coordinate 13,718, forward strand.
GAAGCGAGTGGCGCCTGCGGCGTTCACTTTTTCTTTTAATGCATCTAAGGAGCCGAATGTTGAATTTATTGCATCAGCTAATTTGCCGGATGGCTGCCCACCTGGATTCGGAGAAAGAATTTCCCAGAAAAAAGAATGATTCCAATGCCCGCCACCATTGTTGCGAATCGCCGGTGAGATGGATCCTGCACTTTTTACTAATTCTTCTAAGCTTTTGTTCTCGTGTTCCGTGCCTGCAATGGCTTTATTCAAATTGTCGACGTACGCCTGGTGATGTTTGCCGTGATGTATTTGCATTGTTTGAGCATCAATGTAGGGTTCCAATGCGTCCGCTGAGTAGGGTAAGTTGGGAAGGGTGAATGCCATGATCGTAAAAATTTAAAGTGATAAATAAAGAACTGCAAAGTTAGACAGTTCACATTCAAGTTTCTTAATTGCTCATTTGCGGCCGAATGCAACTTTACACTTTGCAGAAAAATTGCTTTTGGATTTCTGCAAATAAAATCTCTTTATATTTATGTTGAATTGCTGCTTTGTGAGTTTTTGTGCGAGTTTTTGCTGCTTATCAAACGCCAACAAACAGGAACTTTAAAACCAACATTAAACAACCAACAATTATGGAAAGATTGCTGCTCCTTGCATGGATAACTATTTTCTGTGCAATCCCATCCTTCGGTCAAACCAGGCAAGTTTCAGGAACAGTCACCGATGAAACAGGAAAGCCTTTAGCTTCAGTTTCCGTTTTTCAGAAAGGCACCACCACCGGTACCACAACCGACGCAAAGGGAATGTATTCTCTTTCAAATGTTCCAGAAAATGCTACACTCGTGTTTTCATCGGTAGGTTTTAAATCTTTTGAAATGCCCGTAGCCGGCAACGGTGTGATAAACGCTAAGCTGCAGCCGGACGCTCAGGCATTGGATGAAGTGATCGCCGTGGCGTACGGAACGACAAAAAAAGGAACATTCACAGGTTCCGCAGCAGTGATTAACGAGAATGAAATCAAGGAGGTGCCCACCACTTCGTTTCAAAATGCGCTTACAGGAAAAGCCGCTGGTGTGCAGGTGACGTCGGCCTCAGGACAAGCAGGTTCAGTGCCGACCATTCGCATTCGCGGTATTGGATCAATGAATGCTTCTAACGAGCCGCTCTACGTAATTGACGGTGTGCCTGTTACTTCCGGTAATTCAGGACAGTTAAGGGATTACATCTACTCTACCAACAATGTGATGAATACTCTGAACCCTGCCGACATTGCATCCGTCACCATTTTGAAAGATGCTGCAGCAGCGTCGCTGTATGGATCGAGAGCGGCGAACGGTGTGGTTGTGATCACAACAAAGCAGGGCAGGTCCGGGAAACCAAAAGTAACATTGCGATCATCAGTTGCCGTCACGCCATCCTGGGCTACAGACAACTATGAACCCGCCGGGGTGCAAGAGCAGATAAATATGTTATACAGCATTCTTTACGACTCCCGTATTTCTGCAGGCAGAACACCGGCACAAGCGAACGAGCAAACCCTGATGAGACTTAATTCGAGAAACTGGTCACCTGGATCGACCTATGGAGGCCCCAGGACTGACTATGGATTCGGGATCCATGGCTATGAATTTTCCACCACGGGAACAAGCATGTATGAAAACGTAATTATCAAGGGCAAGACTGACGGCCTTGAAAACAGAGACGGAAAATACTTTGATTGGGAAGACGCACTCTTTAGAACCGGCGTTTATCAAACGAATGATCTATCCGTGAGCGGCGGAGATCAAAACACGAAGTACTATTCATCTTTTTCTTATACCAAAGACAACAGCCGCATAAGAGTAAATGATTTCGACAGAATTTCGGGACGAGTTAACCTGACGCAGGGCTTTGGCAAACGCGTTGATTTCACCTCGAACATTAATGTTGCCAAGACATCTAAGTCAGGCTACAACGATACAAGAAACACAGGCGGCAACTACTTCATGCAAACACGTAACCTGTTATGGCCGTTTTACTGGCCCACAGATTATAAAACAGGAAAGCCTTTTACAGCACGATTTAACAGCCTTGCTCAAAACGGCTTGTATTACGATAACGAATGGGAAAACGGAACGTCTGATTTTAGAATGCTGGCCACAGAATCTGTTGTTGTTCGTCTTTTAAAATCGCTGGAACTAAAATCAATCTTCTCCTATGACAACGTAAATACAAAAGATCACCTTTATTACAGCGCAAAACATTTCAATGGCAGTGCCACTAATGGAACGGTCTCTGAAATGAGCACTAACTCTACGAGGCTCGTTTCATCTACTACAATGAATTTCAAAAAAGAGTTTGGTAGTCACGGGCTGGATGTGTTAGCAGGGTATGAAGCCGAAAAAAACAACACAGATTTTCAGAGAGCAACGGGAACGAACTTGCCTTCAAGTGCGCTACATACTGTAGCTACGGCTGGTGCATTAGATGCCAACGCCTATTCGTGGGGCAACACTATGAACTCGATTCTTTCACGTCTCGAATACAATTTTGATCAAAAATATTTTGCGTCAGCATCGTATCGCCGTGACGGTTCTTCCAAGCTGGGACCCGACACCCGTTGGGGTAATTTCTGGTCTATTGCAGGTGCATGGAGGATTGACAGGGAACTGTTCATGTCGGGTACAACTGCAATAAGCAATTTGCGTTTAAGAGCATCTTATGGTATTAACGGCACATTGCCGTCTGCAGATTTTGGATGGCGTCCACTAGTTGGATACAGCAACCAGTACATGGTGCAGGCTGGCGGCGGCATCAGCACTATTGCCGATCGGGATCTAAAATGGGAAAATAATGCAGTGACCAACGTTGGTCTGGATTTCGGCTTATTTTCTCAACGCGTTTATGGTACCATCGAATATTTCAACCGCGATTCCAGAGACTTGTTGCAGAACGTTCCTATTTCACGGGTAACAGGCTTTACATCTACTTTGAGAAATATCGGCGAAATGAATAACCACGGATTGGAAGTGAGTTTAGGTGCCGATATTGTTCGCAAAAGTAATTTGAGATGGAGCGTTAATGCCAATGGTTCTTTCATCAAGTCCGAAGTCAGAAAACTTTATGCAAATGCCGGTGAAACGAAGGGCAACGATATTATTTGGTACGATCCCACAGGTGGCGATGACAGAGCACAATACATTTTCAGAGAAGGCGAACCCACATACTCATTCTACGGATATGAGTGGGCAGGTGTTGACCCGGCAAATGGAAAAAACAGATGGTTTGTAAATAATCCTGCAGACAAAACAGCAGGTGACTTTTTGATCGATGGAAAAGGTGCTACTTACGACTGGAGCAAAGCAAACTATGTGATTCTTGGAAGTGCGTTGCCTAAAGTCTTTGGCGGATTCAGCACAGATCTTGAGTATGGCAAATTCAATTTGGGAGCCAATTTCATTTACAAGGTTGGCGGATATCTGTATGATGGGGCTTTTAAAGACGTAGGAGATGACGGCTACTATTGGGAAAGGATCCGTTCTCAAATATATTATGAAGACCTGTGGACAGATGCAAACCACAGTGGTACCCTTCCGAAACTAAGCGGCAATGACCTTACCGATCCAATGAAGTTCAGCACCCGTCAAATGCATGATGCGAGCTTTTTGAGATTAAAGACTCTTTCATTGGGTTATAGTTTGCCTGTTTCCCTCATTAATAGAATTGGAATGTCCAGTGCAAGAATTTACGCGAGCGGGTCCAATCTTTTGACTTTCTCTAAGTACAAGATTGCAGATCCGGAAGTGAACAACTATGGCACCAGAGGATGGGAAACTCCTTTTGGTAAAACATACACATTCGGTATTGAACTTAGTTTCTAAACATCTAAAGACTTCAAAAATGAGAAAGTACAATATAATTTTTTCAGCACTCCTGTTGTTAGGATTTACCTCGTGTAAAAAGGAGTTTCTCGATGTGACGCCCACCAATTCGGGCGACGCTGCAACAGCTATTCAAACCGCTGCAGATGCTAAGGTTATGATCAATGGCTTGATGAGCAAAATGACCAGTTCATCCTACTACGGCAGAAATTTAATTTTGTATGGTGATGTGAAAGGAGGCGATCTAACGATCATTTCACAAGGTAGAGGCTTAGATGCTCTTTATACTTTCAATCAGTCAAAATCGTCGAACAACTTTTCAACTTTCTGGAACCAGATTTATCACAACCTGTTACAAGCTAATAACATAATTACAAGTATTAACCGGTTACAGTCTGCAGGTACGACGGAAAACTTCGACACGTACAAAGGCCAGGCGCTTACAGCAAGAGCCCTGATGTATTTTGACTTAGTGCGTCTGTATGGCAAACCATATACGATGGATAAATCATCTTACGGTGTGCCGAACATTACAGAACCTTTGGATGCCTCTGCACAACCGCTGCGGGCAACTGTGGAAGAAAACTATACTCAGATACTGAAAGATTTAAAAGAAGCAGAGCCACTGCTTCCAAAGACGAAAACAAACGGTTACTTGAACTATTATGCAAACAAGGCAATTCAGGCAAGGGTGTACCTAACGATGGCAAACTATACGCAAGCGTTGACTGCCGCCCAGGAGATAATCAACAGCAACGTTTACAAGCTGTATACAAATGCTGAATGGGTCGGCTCCTGGAAAACTCAGTTTGGGTCAGAGTCGATTTTCGAGCTGGGCATATTTCCAAACGAGGGTGATTTGACAACCGGCTCGTTGAGCTTCTACTTGCGCCGCAAAGGGCATGGTGCAACCACCGCTCTGGGATGGTTTTTGGCGAGTGATTATTTCTTGAAAAGATTAGAACAAGATATGAATGATGTTCGTTGGGGTGTGATGAGCTATGATGAATTCAGCACGGCACGCCTTGGTGCCAGCTACAAATATAGCGGCAGCACAGCACTGGAAGGCGATGGCAAAAGCACGCCAACTGCTGTTAATATCAAAGTCATTCGCCTTTCTGAAATTTATTTAATTGCTGCGGAAGCAGCCTTGAATAGCGATAAGACACTTGCCGCAAACTATCTGAATCAAATTCGTAAGAGATCGCCGAATCTCGCTCCTGCTACAGCAGCAACTATTACACTTAATATGATCATGGACGAAAGAAGCAAGGAATTGTTTACAGAAGGACAGCGCTTTTTCGACATGCTGCGCCTGAACTTGCCGATCACTTTTAACGATGAATTTGGCGCTATAGCAGTTACGGCTCGTCCAAAGACAATCGACAGAAGTTTTCCTAAAACAATTCTGCCTATTCCGCAGGATGAGATCAATGCTAATCCCGGACTTGAAGCGCAACAAAATCCCGGTTATTAATTTTTGCTTTCACCGAAAGTATCAAAGCCTGACCAATGGTCAGGCTTTATTCATGTATCACTATGATCTCAGGATCGTTTAGAAGCAAAAAAGCTTTTCATCAGTTCTGCGGCTTGCGCCGATAACACACCCGACGTAATGTCCGTTTTCGGGTGGAATGGAGAGTTGTCTTTTGTCGTTTTAGAATAGCCATTTTTTTCATCAGCAGCGCCGAAAACAATCCGGCCCATTTTACTCCAGTACAGCGCTCCTGCGCACATCAAGCATGGCTCAACCGTAACATAAATTGTTGCCTCAGGCAAATATTTGGCGCCCAAAAAATTAAATGCAGATGTTAGTGCAATGATTTCGGCGTGGGCTGTTGGGTCATTTAGTTTCTCTACCTGGTTATAACCGCGTGCAATAATTTTGTTCTCCATCACAACAATTGCTCCTATCGGCACTTCATCTTCGTCGAAAGCGTGCTGCGCTTCGTGCAAAGCAATTTTCATGAAATGTTCGTCACTGTTGTTCATCCGTTGACTCACGTTGGATACAACAAACTCACCCCAGATCAGGATCACCCGTAGGTAGCGGCGTGAATTCAGATTGATCCGTTCGATTGCCTAAATCTAGTTGCGGAGCGTCAGGCGGCGGTGTGGGCTCCTGCTTCCTCTTTTTTAAAAAGAAAATCCCGGCAACAACCGCCAATACGCCACCAACGGCCGCGATAAAGATGTTCTTCTTTTTCATGGTTGAAATTACTTCTTTTTCATCAGGTACCTTTAGTGCATGAATTCAGTTTGTGTTTGCGGAGCGGGGACGATGGGCAGCGGCATTGCACAACTTGCCGCTGGTGCCGGCTTCAAAACTATTCTCTTCGATATTTCAACTGACATGATCGCCACAGCTGAAACGAAGCTCACAAGTGATTTGCAGAAGCTTGTTTCAAAGCAAAAGATTTCTGAAGATCAGCGGGAAAAAATTTTAAATAATATTGATTTTACATCGGACCTGAACAAGTGTCGTGCAGATTTGATTATTGAAGCAGTCGTTGAAAAATCAGATGTTAAGGTTGGTCTTTTTCAGTCGCTTGCTTCTATTAATGAGCCGTCCGTCATTTTTTCAAGCAATACGTCGTCTTTGTCGATTACCAAACTGGCAGAGCAAATTCCCAGTCCCCAACGTTTTGCCGGTATGCACTTTTTCAATCCAGCACCCGTTATGAAATTGGTAGAAGTAGTAAAAGGAGATAAAACGTCTGACGAAATCATCGGGCAGATTGTCGGCGTCGCAAAGGCAATGGGAAAAACTCCGGTCGTGTGCAAAGACGCCCCGGGTTTTATCGTCAATCGTGTTGCAAGGCCTTTTTATATCGAGTCTTTGCGGCTCGCTGAAGAAGGTGTGGCCGACTTCGAAACCATTGATCTGCTGCTGCAAAGCGCAGGCTTCAAGATGGGACCTTTCAAACTAATGGACCTGATAGGAAACGATGTAAATTATTCTGTTAGTTGTTCCGTATACGATCAGCTAAACAGACCAGAGAGATTGAGGCCCTCCAACGTTCAGCAAGAAAAAGTGGAAAAAGGCGAGTTAGGTAAAAAGACGGGAAGTGGTTACTACCATTATTAAGTGAGGTTATATTCTTAATCGTGATATTTTCGCCATCTTCATTTAATAAAGAAGATGGTTTTTGTAACGGGAGGCACAGGATTCATTGGTTCTTACATCCTCAAGAATCTCATTGAGAATGGTCACCGCGTACGTGCCCTGCATCGTAGCAACAACCTCCCATTTCATATTCCAAAAGAAATACTTGACAAAGTTGAGTGGGTGCCTGGCGATGTGCTTGATGTAGTCGCCCTTTCGGATGCATTGAAGGGTGTTGATGCTGTTGTGCACTCGGCTGCCGT
>JAEZJD010000068.1 GCA_023436425.1 Bacteroidota bacterium
GTGATCCGGTGCATTAGATTTAAAAGCAATGCAAGGGTATGCTCGCCTACTGCATTTCTGTTGCCTTCCGGCGTGCTGAAACATTTAATCCCCTTTTCTTCGGCGTAGTTTACGTCTATCAATTCCATTCCGCTGCCCAGTCTTCCAATCCACTTCAAGTTTGTTGCTGCATCAATCACGTTTTTATCAATCATTATTCTGGTTGTGACAACAACTCCTTCTGCGTCACTTATAATTTCCCGCAACTGTTCGTATGATATCTGTGGCTCGTAAACAACAGAATAACCGTGGCTTTCTAATCGTTCAAGTAAGTAGGTGTGAACGGGGGCCGTGACAATCACTTTTCTCATTTCATCAAAAAAGTTAACGCTGCAAATTCTGAAACCTTCAGTTGCTCCGCACGTTTATCAAAAATCGGCTGTTGCAAAACACCGGCATCGAAAATACTTCTGCATGCATTGCGCAAAGTCTTCCGTCGTTGGCCAAATGCCGTTTTAACGAGAGTAAAAAACGCTTGTTTCGATTTTACGTAGACAGCATGTTGCAATGGCAGCAATTTTATCACTCCACTTTTCACTTTAGGAGGAGGTATGAAACTATTTTCATCTACATCGAACAAATAAATCACTTCAAAAAAAGCCTGAATTAAAACACTGGTGACGCCATACACTTTGCTTCCTTCTTTAGCTGCCACACGTTGTGCTACTTCTTTCTGAAACATTCCTATCAAGCAAGTAATGTGTTCCCGCCACTCCAGCATTTTGAAAAGAATTTCTGTCGAAATATTGTAAGGGAAATTGCCAACAACGGTGAAGCTGTCAACAAACGGCTTCTCCATTTCCAAAACACTTTGGTGGATAATCTTGTCTTGCAGTTGCGGATAAGTCTTGATCAAAAAGCTTACTTTCTCTTCATCCAACTCAACAGCTTTGAAATTTAGTGGCAACCGGAGCAGATACTTTGTCAATGCTCCCCCGCCGGGACCAACTTCCAGCAGGTTTTCCGGCGAACACTTCTTCACTTCATCAACAATTCTGCGGCAGATGTTTTCATCTTTCAGAAAATGCTGACCAAGTGATTTTTTCAAAGTGTACATCGTGCAAATTTAGCCGAATAGGTAGTTTTGCCTCGATTGCATTTCTTTGCTGAAATTTGGATATGAATAAACCTGTAATTGGCGTTACCTGCGGCGATTTGAATGGAATTGGCACAGAGTTAATCATCAAAACGTTTTCAGATCATCGCATTCTCGATCGGTGCACGCCAGTGATTTTCGCTTCGAATAAGTTGCTCAACTTCTATAAAAAAGCTGTGCCCGATGCGCATTTCAACTACACAAGCACACGAGATTTAGCTAAGGTGAATGCAAAACAGGTGAACGTTTTCAATTGCTGGGAGGAAGACGTGGTCATTACTCCGGGACAGCTGAATGAAACCGGCGGCACCTACGCAGTGAAATCGCTCAACGCTGCGGCAGACGCCTTGACACAAGGCCAAATCCAAGGTTTGATAACAGCACCTATTCATAAAAAAAATGTGCAATCTGCCAATTTCAGCTTTACAGGTCATACACCGTTTTTAAAATCAATAGCTAATGTGAATGATGTGCTGATGCTTTTGTATGCAATGAACTTGCGGGTGGCATTAGTCACAGAACATGTGCCTGTAAAAGATGTCGCAGAGCATATTTCGAAGGAAGCAATTCTCTCCAAACTTAATCTTCTTCACAGCAGTTTGCGGCGAGACTTCGGCATTGACAAACCCAAGATTGCTGTTTTAGGTTTAAATCCACACGCGGGCGATGAGGGATTGATCGGCAATGAAGAAGAACAAGTTATAACCCCGGCAATTCGGGAAGCAAAGCAAAAGATAATGGTGTTTGGTCCATACAGTGCTGATGCCTTTTTTGCAAGAAGGAGTTACCTGCAATTTGATGCAGTGCTTGCGATGTATCACGACCAGGGGTTAATTCCATTCAAAACGATTGCTGTTGGCGAAGGCGTGAACTACACTGCGGGCCTGCCTTTCGTGCGCACGTCACCCGATCATGGAACCGCGTTTGACATTGCTGGAAAAAATATTGCTGATACAACATCATTCATGACCGCAGTTTTCGAATGTGTGGACATAATAAACCGTCGGGCAGAATACGACGAACGCAATAAGAATCCCCTGCGAAAAATCACCGCGGAAGTTTTGCGCAATGTTGAAGACGAGAGAATTGAGGAATGATATTGATTTGCTGTAGAAATTTGGTGGTTTGATGATCAAAATCCATTGCCAGTAGCTCTCACGGTTTAATGTACTGCTGCAGTACTTTCACATATTTTTCAAAAGCATCAATTCCTTTTGCTGTCACCTTACAGGTCGTGAGTGGATAATTGTCTTTAAATTGTTTTGTTACTTCGATGTAACCTGCGTCTTTCAACTTTTGAATTTGCACGCTCAAATTTCCAGCAGTGGCGCTCGTTTTTTCTTTTAAAAAATTGAATTCGGCCTCCTTCACAGAAATCAACAACGACATGACTGCAAGGCGCAGTTGAGAGTGCAATATGGGGTCCAGATCTTTAAACACTTTTACCTGCTCACTTTTGTTTTGTTGAACTCTCTATTTGCAATGTGCCCCGGAATAATGTAACCGCACAATACTGCCACTGCATGGATCAACATTGTGATTTCAAATTGAGTAACGAATAAAGATGCGAATGCAAACAGCCATGTAAGGTATGCGCCAACAATAGACGGTTTGAAGTTGAGCACACTGCCATAAATCAAAATCCAAAAGCCATACAACCCAAGCAACATCGCAAAGCCTTTTTGAGGTGGAACCTGCAAGCCACCCAGCCAAACATTCATCGACAAAATGATAAGCATCAGTGTCAGAAAAAACCCCAGGTTGAGTTTTTCAAAAAGCTCTTTAGTGTAGGTCTTCACCGGCCCGCGTTTGCTACCAAAAGCTTTGCGAAAAAATTCTGCGACAAACAACACAATCGTCAGGATTCCGAAAGCATTCCAGAAAATAAATTGATTCAGCCCCCAATGAAAGACGATGTTCAAAAATGAAAAGAACGATGCGCAGAAAAGCATCCATCCCCAAACTATCCAGCTTTTGCCATCATCTTTCTGCTCCTGCTTTGCAGTTTGGATCATCTGTTGAATCAGGCGCAAACTTTCCTGCTCCGAAATTTGTTTTTCTTCCATACTCAATTCTTTCGGTTTACCAATAAATACCCGGGAATAATGTAGCTCGTAAAGATTGCAACGGCACAAATCAGGAGTTGATAATCGTAGCTCACAAACGCAGCCGCGCATGCAAGCAACCAGTTGAAGATACCGCCAATAACCAGAGGTGTGAACCGGATGATCTTACCCGATATAAAAGTGCCAAGTCCATAGAGCAAAATAAAGATTGGGTAAGCGTTCAGCCATGCGCTGCCGCCTTGTGTACTGATGATAAAAACCAAAATAAAAAAGGCGATTCCGACTCCCGTCGACAAATGCCGCATGCTTTCACCGATGTAAGTTGTTACTCTTGATTGCCGGTGCTTATTCCTGGTGTAAATAATGCTGAAAATAACTGCAGGAATGGCTACGAGCCACGCGAGATAATGTTGTTGGTAATTCAGTACAACCTTCAAGAAGTATTGACTGAGAAATGCAAAAAATGCCACCCAACCCCACAACAAAAAATAAAACCCATTGTCAGCAATGTTGGCCTTAGTTTTTTCAACCATTGATTGAATGAGCTGCAAACTTTGCTGCGGTGAAAAATTTTCTTCCATTTTATTTTTTTGCTTGGGCGAGAAATTGCTCTGTCATCTGCTTTCCCCAGTTTGGATGAATGCTGCTTTCCGGCTTGAATGCGTTGAATTTTTGCAATGCAAGTTCCAATAACCTAATGCCTTCAGTTTTGCTGCCTCCATATTGTTCTGGTGTGTAAAGTTTCGATTGCCCTTCCAGATAATAAACTCTTGGATTCTCCGGATTCAGTTTTTTTGCTGTGGCAAGGGCTTCCGTTGCAGCGCCCCAATATTTCATGGCTCTTGCTTGTGGATCCACCATCAGACGCAGCGTCGCAATCATGTTTTTTAAAACATAGATTTCAGAATTGTTTGGGCTCAGTTCCTCGGCTTTGTTTATCAATTGCTCTGCCTTGTCTGCAAGCGGATCAATCTTGTCGCCATTTTGTCCAAACTGTCCGCCGGACAATCCAAAACCCATATTCACGTTTGCCAACGCAGCATAATAATACGGCAGCCACTGTGTTTTTTCTGCGTCACCAATGCGTTGAAATTTTGCAGCCAGATCGAGCATGCCATCATTGCTCCGTGTCGTGTCGAATGCTGCAATTGTCTGCTCCATCGTTTTTACGAATTTTTCATTCTGCGAAAAAGCTGCTACTGTAAAAAGCAAAAAGTATGAAAGCGAAATAATTTTTTTCATATTCAGTTTTAAATTTTTGACTTGGTCTGAATTAATTTATCGTATTCCTTTCCAACAGGGTTTTGGTCGGTATTCACGTAAGCCGATAGATAGTGAAAAACCAGACCTATACCCCAGCCAAACATCGTCCACAAAGGCCACGGAAAAGGCAATGAGCTATTATCAACGCCATAAGTTTCGTTGGTGAAGAACCATATGATCCAGAGGAAAATGTTTATTACAACATAAGCAGTCAAATGACGCTTGAAGGATGCCCGTTTTTGAGCAATGCGCCAAAGAGCAGGGTCCTTGCCTTCGGGAATAAATTGAGAGTCCATTGATTTTTATTTAAAGATTATTGTTGATTGCATCCTGGCTGCGATCTACAC